>JALRHB010000042.1 GCA_023253245.1 Polynucleobacter sp.
TAATGTGATGAATGACCAATAAATCAGGTGTCAAACCATCTGGTCTTGCATCCTGATTTGGAGAGGCTCGCCAATAAGCAGCGCCGACCCAACCTTTTTGATCTAGGGCATTAAGGTGCTTATGTGAGCAATAGAAGCGATCTTCTTTTGCAAGGGCATCGGGTTTTGGCAAATGCACAGAGCAATAATGACACCGAACCATTACTACCGGATCAACAATCTTTGCTTGCTCGGCTTTTACCCTAGAAGCTTGATCGATATTGAGTTTTGCCTGTTTTTTAGCTTTTAGCCAAAGATAAAAACCGGCGAGCCCAAGAAACAACAAAAACCACTTAATCACAATGTCACACTCTTTGCAGAATGACTTCTAAGACAAAACGACTGCCGACATATGCCAGCAACAAGGCTGTGTATGCGCCAAGGACCCAACGAACAGCTGAGCGACCCCGCAGACCCACACGCCAGCGCGCAATTAGCAATCCAGCAAACAGAAACCAAGAAATTAATGCAAAGATGGTCTTATGATCAAAAACTAAGGGCTTCCCAAACAAAGTTTGAGAAAAAAGTAAGCCTGAAAATACTGTCAAACTCAGTAGAGCAAAACCAACATAGAGAAGATTAAAAAGTAGACTCTCCATAGTCATTAGGGGTGGCAAATCTTCTAACCAATTTGCTACATAGCCATCAGGCGCAACGGATAACTGGCGATGCAAAGCACGGTCCTGAATATTCATGAGTAAAGCATGCATAGCGGCTAAGCTCAGTAGTCCGACTGAAATCGTAGCAACAATAAAATGCCCTTTAAACCAAGGATCAGATACGGCTGTCGGCGAAATGAGGGTACCCGAAAATAAAAGGGGTAGCACAGAACATACGAGAGCGAAACACAAGACTAGCCAACGCAAGCTAGCAATTGGCAGAAACCAAGATTGGAACCAATAAAAGGCTAAACCGACCCAAGCAATTAGAGAAAGGTCTTGAGCAAAGCCAAAAACAAAACCTTGTGGCGTAAATACAGAGTCATGAAGCGCAATTCCATGAATCACTAGGATTACAAAAATTGCCCCCTGAATCAAAGCGGTGAAGGTAGCAGACTCTGCTTTTTGCCTTGATCTAAGCGCCAAAAAGACCAGAAGAAGTAAATAAAGGACCGACGGAAGCCATCCAGAAGCAGAGTAACCTAAAATATCCATCTAGAAAGTCTAATCGATAAATGCTAGAGAATCTCACCGACCGTCTATCACGTGTTGTCAAAACAATGCGGGGGCAGGCTCGCCTGACTGAGAGTAATACCGCAGAAATGCTGCGAGAGATCCGTTTGGCCTTGCTCGAGGCCGACGTTGCGCTTCCTGTGGTGAAGTCACTGCTTGAGCAAATTAAATTTAAAGCCCTTGGCGAAGAAGTGGTTGGTAGCTTAAGTCCTGGTCAAGCCCTAGTAGGCGTTGTCCAACGCGAACTGGTAAATGTGATGCGCGGCGACAGCATCCAAAGCGGAGAACTGAACTTAGCGACACAGCCTCCAGCAGTGATTTTGATGGCCGGCTTACAAGGCGCCGGTAAAACTACTTCGGTTGGCAAGCTAGCAAAGTTTTTGCAGGAAAAAAAGAAAAAGAAGGTTCTTACAGTTTCTTGTGACGTCTATCGCCCAGCAGCAATTGAGCAGTTAGAAACCGTTAGCAAACAAGTTGGTGCTGAATTTTTCCCTAGCGATGTCAATCAAAATCCCAGCGATATTGCCTCGGCAGCTTTAGATTGGGCTCGTCGCCACTATTTTGATGTGCTTTTGGTCGATACCGCTGGACGCCTTGGCATCGACGAAGCATTGATGCAAGAAATTAAAACTCTGCACACCAAACTAAATCCGATTGAGACTTTATTTGTAGTTGATGCCATGCTGGGTCAAGATGCCATCAATACCGCCAAGGCTTTCCATGAAGCGCTCCCACTAACAGGTGTCATTCTGACCAAATTAGATGGTGATTCTCGCGGGGGTGCTGCACTCTCTGTTCGTCAAATCACTGGTGTGCCGCTCAAATTCGTTGGTGTTGCCGAAAAAATGGATGGCCTCGAAGCATTTGATGCAGAGCGCATGGCCAGTCGCATTTTGGGAATGGGTGACATTCTTGCACTTGTTGAGCAAGCCCAACAAAACGTTGATGTAGCTAAAGCAGAAAAATTAGCCAGCAAGATTTCCAAAGGTGGCTTTGATCTCAGCGACTTCAGAGATCAATTGGCGCAGATGCAACAAATGGGTGGGATGGCTAGCCTGATGGATAAACTCCCGAGTCATATGGCACAAGCAGCCTCTAAAACCAATTTAAGCGCTGCAGATAAACAAACAAAACGCATGCGCGGCATTATTGATAGCATGACCCCACAAGAACGCGCTAAACCCGAACTACTCAAGGCGACCCGCAAACGTCGTATTGCAGCTGGTGCAGGCGTCGAAGTTCAAGAAGTAAATCGCTTGCTGGCTCAGTTTGAACAAATGCAAACCATGATGAAACAGTTCAAGGGTGGAAAAATGGCACGCGCCATGGCATCCTTGGCTGCCAAAGGAGCCGCCAAAGGTTTTGGCGGACTCTTTAAAAAATAACAAACGTTCTGCTTAAGAAACTAATTTCTTTGCTGCATCTATCGCAGAAATTACTTTTTCTTTGATCTGAGCAAGAGGGATATTTTCAGATTCGAGATCTAAGCGACCCTTAAATTCCACCTGTCCATCTGCCAAACCTCGATCACCAACAACGATACGGTAGGGAATACCAATGAGCTCCCAATCTGCAAACATGGCACCCGGTCTTTCACCGCGATCATCAAGCACTACATCAACGCCTGCGGCGATGAGCTCATCGTGCAATTGATTGGCGGCAACTTTAACGGCGTCTGATTTGTCGTAACCCATTGGACAAATCACCACTTCAAATGGCGCCATAGAGACAGGCCAAATAATGCCACGCTCATCATTTCCTTGCTCAATAGCAGCACCAAGCAATCGTGTCACGCCAATGCCGTAACAACCCATCACCATTGGCTGCGCTTTACCCTGCTGATCAAGAAAAGTACAGCCCATCGCTTCTGAGTAACGCGTACCCAATTGGAAAACGTGCCCGACTTCAATACCACGGCAAATATCTACCACTCCTTTGCCATCCGGAGAAGCATCACCAACTACCGCATTGCGTAGATCCATTACCAAAGGTTCAGGTAAATCACGCTCCCAGTTCACTCCGGTCAAATGATGGTCGACAACATTAGCACCACACACAAAGTTAGCCATATTAGCAACCGTACGATCAGCAACGACCGTCACATCAGCACTAAGGCCAACTGGTCCTAAATAGCCCGCTGGAGCATTACAAGCGCGCTTGATTTCTGCTTCTGTGGCAAAGCGAGATTCGGCCATACCAGGAACCTTGCTTGCCTTCACTTCATTTAGTTCATGATCACCGCGCACCAGCAACATGAATAATTTAGCAGGGCCATCATCTTGATCTACAGCAAATAGAAGTGACTTGACAGTGCGCTCAATAGGTAACTTTAAGAAAGCTGCCACATCAGCACAATTGGTTTGATTAGGCGTAGCTACTTGCGTCATCACCTCACTTGGAGCTACGCGAGTTGGAATGACTGCCAATGATTCAGCAGCCTCCAAGTTAGCTGCGTAATCTGAGTTGGGACAATACACAATGGCATCCTCACCAGTATCTGCAATCACATGAAACTCTTGGCTGCCAGATCCACCAATCGCACCGTTATCAGCCGTTACTGCACGGAACTTCAACCCCATACGCTTAAAGATACGGGTATAGGCATCAAACATCTTTTGATAGGATTTTTTCAAACCCTCGGCATCACGATCAAATGAGTAAGCATCTTTCATAGAAAATTCACGACCTCGCATGATGCCAAACCGCGGGCGACGCTCATCACGAAATTTCGTCTGAATTTGATAAAAATTGACCGGTAGTTGCTTATAACTACGAATCTCGTTACGCGCTAGATCAGTAATTACCTCTTCCGAGGTGGGCTGAATTAAAAAGTCCCGATCGTGTCGATCTTTGATCCGCAATAACTCAGGCCCCATCTTTTCCCAACGCCCAGTCTCTTGCCATAACTCCGCTGGTTGAATTATTGGCATGAGTAATTCAATTGCTCCTGCGCGATTCATTTCCTCTCGAATGATGTTTTCAACCTTTCGAATAACCTTCAAACCCAAAGGCAGATAGTTATAAATACCTGCGCTTAGCTTGCGAATTAATCCTGCACGCACCATGAGTTTGTGCGAAACCACCTCAGCATCAGAGGGGGCTTCCTTGAGCGTGGCGAGAAATGATTGAGAGGCTTTCATGTATGGATATAATCAAATCATTGATTTTAAAGGATTTGAGGCACGATCATGCTTGACCGTGAAGGGTATCGCCCCAATGTCGGCATAGTCCTCCTCAACAGCCGTAACGAGGTTTTCTGGGGAAAACGCGTTGGGCAGCATTCGTGGCAGTTCCCACAGGGTGGAATTCAGCATGGTGAAAGCCCTGAAGAGGCGATGTACCGCGAATTGCATGAGGAAGTTGGCTTGCTGCCAGAACATGTCCAAATTATTGGGCGCACCAGGGACTGGCTTCGTTATGACGTCCCTGAGGAATTCTTGCGCCGTCAACATGCCACCAAAGGCCATAGAGCGAGCTATCGCGGCCAAAAACAAATCTGGTTTTTATTGCGCCTAGTAGGTTTAGATAGCGATATTCATTTGCGTGCTTCAGAACATCCTGAGTTTGACGCTTGGCGTTGGATTCCGTTTTGGATTCAACTTGATGCTGTCATTGATTTCAAGCGAGAGGTCTACCAATCAGCCCTCTCTGAACTTGCCCGCTACCTTTCTCGGGGTATGCGTATGCAGCAGCTTGCCTGGGGATCCCCTTTAGACCTCTTTCAATCCATTTATTCCGGCGAAGAGGATCAACAAAAAACAGCAAAACCCTCTACCTCTGATAAGTCATGATGAAACTACCTAATCCTCGTATGCAAAAGTACTTCATTGGCTTAACAGCTAGCCTAACATTGCTAGCTTGCGCAGGCGATCCACTAGAGAGTGGCCTAGATCCATTTGCCCCGATGGTATTTAAGGAAGGCGTAACAAAAATGCCCTTAAATCCACCAAATAAAAATAGTCTGCAACCTTTTTATGTTTCTCAGGCAACCATTTTTAAATTTGCCATAGACACTGACTCCATTTTGATTGGCAATGACGGTATTACGAGGTATACCGTCATTCTGACGAGCCCCAATGGCAGCACTCAAGTTCAGTATGAAGGTATTCGTTGTGACTCGTTTCAGTGGCGCCTTTATGGCACATTCGAAAATGGCTCTTGGAGAGAAAATCCACTATCTAGCTGGAAAAATATTCAAGACAATGTGCCCAATCGTTATCAAGCCGCATTGGCCCAGGGGGCTTTGTGTAATTTCACTTCTCAAGAAAAAGACATTAAAAACATTTTGCAGTCTCTCAACCCTAATGGCTTTACTGGACAAACTAAGCCCACCAACTCATTTGGCGTAATTAATTAGTTCACCTTAGGAATTAGGCAGGTTCCAATCTTTTCTCCTGCCATTATGCGGGTAAGAACTTTTACTTCGCGTCCAGAGGCAATAATTGTCGAGGCCCCTGTTTGCGCAGCAATCTTGGCCGCCAAAACTTTAGTAAGCATACCGCCCTTGCTGAGTTCACTCGCAGCACCACCAGCCATCTTTTCTAGAGCAGGGTCACCAGCAGTAGCATCGCTCAATAAAACAGCAGAAGCATCTTGACGAGGATCGGCCGTAAATAATCCACCTTGATCAGTCAAAATCACCAACAGGTCTGCATGAATTAAATTACTCACCAATGCAGCCAAGCTATCGTTATCACCAAATTTGATTTCATCAGTAACAACAGTATCGTTTTCATTAATGATAGGCACTACACCTAACTTGAGTAAGGTGTCTAACGTAGCCTTTGCATTAGCATTACGCTCTGCATGCGCCAAGTCAGCATTCGTCAATAAAACTTGGGCGCTACGCAGATTAAAACGAGCAAAGCAACTTTCATAGACTTGCACAAGACCCATCTGGCCTACAGCCGCAGCAGCTTGTAGCTCATGAATTTCATGGGGGCGCTTTTTCCAACCTAAACGCTGCATGCCTTCGGCAATAGCACCTGAGCTAACCATTAATACTTCATGGCCTGCGCTCAATAAGGCCGCCATTTGCTCAGCCCACATAGCAATTGCCGCATGATCTAAGCCTTCACCATTGTTAGTAACTAAGCTAGATCCTACTTTTACAACAATTCGTTTGGCTTTTTGTGCAGTCATATTAGTTACGCGTATCTAAGCAAATTAATCTAGTGCCTTACCATCTTTCGCCAAATACTCTTGATAGCGAGGATCAGCAGACCGCTCATCTGCATCATCACGATCCCTGCGAATAGAATCTAAGTAATGTTGTAAGGCATAACAAAGTTTGTCACATCCCAAACCGGTTAATGCAGAGACCTCAAATACTGGGCCTTTCCATTTAAACTTTTCAATAAAGTCGCTTACTACTTTTTTACGATCATTTTCTGGAATCATATCGACCTTATTGAGAACTAACCAGCGGGGCTTTTCAACTAAGGACTCATCGTACTTTCGTAACTCATTAACGATTGCATTCGCATCAGCCACAGGATCAACATTCTCATCAAATGGCGCTATATCAACCAAATGAAGTAGTACGCCAGTGCGCTGCAAGTGCCTTAAAAAACGATGGCCTAAGCCCGCACCCTCTGCAGCGCCTTCAATCAAGCCTGGAATATCAGCAATCACAAAACTGCGTTCACTACCAACACGGACAACGCCTAAATTGGGATGCAATGTTGTAAAGGGATAATCGGCGATCTTTGGACGAGCATTAGAAACTGCTGTAATCAAGGTCGATTTACCAGCATTAGGCATTCCCAATAGGCCCACATCAGCCAGAACCTTGAGCTCTAACTTTAATTTACGACGCTCGCCCGGTTTGCCGTTAGTCTTCTGACGTGGCGCCCGATTGGTGCTGCTCTTAAAGTGAATATTTCCCCATCCACCAACGCCACCATGCGCCAAACAAAGTCGCTCTCCATGGGTAGTTAAGTCAGCAATTGGCTCGCCAGTCTCGTAATCAGAAATGATTGTGCCAACTGGCATACGCAATTCAATATCATCACCTGCGCGACCATAACAGTCTGCACCACGGCCAGGCTCACCATTTTTGGCGGTATGGGTTTTTGCATAACGGTAGTCAATCAGTGTGTTGATATTGCGATCAGCAATAGCCCAAACGCTCCCACCCCTTCCACCATCGCCGCCATCAGGACCACCAAATTCAATAAACTTTTCGCGGCGCATAGAAGCACTTCCTGCGCCACCTTGGCCAGCTATAACTTCAATACGAGCTTCGTCAATAAATTTCATGAATAAAAAAGGCCTCGCTTAGCGAGGCCTGTTCCTAAGAGTTAAATTCGGAATAAATCTGAATTAAACGTGTCTCAGTCAGGCGACTTATGAACGCGGGAGTACTGAAACCTGGGCCTTCTTCAAAGCGCCCTTTACGCCAAATTCCACTTGTCCATCAACTAAAGCGAACAATGTGTGATCTTTACCAATACCAACGTTTGCACCTGGGTGAACACGTGTGCCACGTTGACGAACAATGATGCTACCAGCATTAATTTGCTCACCGCCGAAAACTTTCACGCCTAAACGTTTCGATTCTGAGTCGCGGCCATTTCGTGTCGATCCGCCGCCTTTTTTCTGTGCCATATCTTTCTCCTGCTATTTAGCCGTTAGCCTAATTAGGCTTTAATCGTGTTAATCAGAATTTCTGTGTAATTCTGACGATGGCCTTGGTGCTTTTGATAATGCTTGCGACGGCGCATCTTAAAGATTGTCACTTTGTCATGACGACCTTGAGAAATAACAGTGGCTTTAACAGCTGCACCACTAACCAATGGCTCACCAAACTTTAGTGATTCGCCTTCGCCTACGGCGAGAACTTGGTCAAGAGTGATTTCGCTGCCTACATCCGCTGGTATCTGTTCTATTTTCAATTTTTCGCCTGCAGCAACTTTATACTGTTTGCCACCGGTTTTTATGACCGCGTACATGGTTTGAAACCTCAATTAGTATCTACAATGAAGCTAATCCACCCTGGATGAGCTAAGCCGATTATTATATCTTGCATGACGAGCACTGTCAAAACGAATGAATTAAGCCAAATCTTGGCCCCAATTTCCTTAGATTTCAAGGCTTTAGATGAGCTTATCCGCCTTCGTCTAGCATCAAAAGTAGCCCTCATTGACCAGATTTCGTCCTACATTATTCAGGCCGGAGGAAAGCGGGTTCGCCCAGCTTTACTCCTGCTGGTAAGCAAATCGCTTGCCAATGGCCAAGAAACACCCCATGCTCTTGAACTAGCTGCTGTCGTAGAGTTTATTCACACTGCCACCCTACTGCATGATGATGTCGTTGATGAGTCGACACTTAGACGTGGTCGCGAGACTGCAAATGCAGCTTTTGGCAACGCCGCAAGCGTTTTAGTGGGAGATTTTCTCTACTCAAGAGCTTTTCAGATGATGGTCACACCTAATGACCTTCGCGTCATGGAAATTCTTTCAGATGCCACCAATACGATTGCTGAAGGCGAGGTTTTACAACTTCTCAATATGAATGATCCTGAGGTAGACGAACAAAGTTATCTACAGGTCATTCGCTATAAAACTGCCAAATTATTTGAGGCGTCAACTCAGTTAGGGGCCATTCTGGCAAAAGCAACTATTGAACGCCAAGAAGATGCAGCAGCATTTGGTCGCCATATTGGCACTGCATTCCAATTAATGGATGATTTATTAGATTACACCGCCGAGGCTGCTCAAATGGGCAAAAATGCTGGGGATGACTTGCGTGAAGGAAAGCCCACCCTCCCTTTAATTTATCTCTTAGAAAATGGCAGCAAAGAAGAGCAACTATTAGTCCGTGCTGCTATTGAACAAAATCAAGATCTACCAGAAGATGTTTTTGCACAAATTCTTCATGCTGTGCAAAACTCAGGCGCCCTTGACTATACTCAAGCTGCAGCCAAACGCGAGGTTGACCTGGCAATCGAGTGCCTCAAGCACTTTCCAAAAAATGAAGCCACCGATGCGCTTCATGCGCTCTGCCAATACTCCTTATCCAGACAGACCTAAGCGCCGACGCTTTTCATTCTTAGCTCACGCGCGGTAATACGAGCGGCTTCCGCCTCTACTCGCAAGCGAGCAATCTCTTCGACAGATAGTCTCTCAAGATTGGAGTAGTCTAATTTCCAACTAGGATCTTTTGACCATATCAGTGGCGACTGAACTGATGTTCGCGCCACAGGAGCCCCTTCCAAAATACGCAATGCTAGCTCAAAGTTCTGATCCTGTGATTGGGGATTGTTAGGTAAAGCAGCGGCATTACCTAATGGAAAGTCACTAAATAGAAAACGAGGGACACCACAGTACTCAACAATGTCTTTTGCCGCACCCATTACAACAGTTGAGATACCTGCCTTCTCAAGATAACGCGCTAGCAAACTTTGACTTTGATGACAGATAGGGCAGTTTGGAATCAGCACAGCAACATCCACACCGTCTGCGTGCAATTGCTTCAAAATTATCGGTGCGTCAATTTCAAGGGTATGCCTTTGACTACGATTAGTTGGTAAGCCGTAAAAATGTTTAGATACAGACTGAATCCGCCCTTTTTCTTGAGCACGTCTAGCAGCCTCCAATGGAAACCAGCAGTTACTGTCCTCCATGTTAGCGTTTTTACGATCAATCCCTACATGGGCAATGCGCAAATCCGCATTCTCTTCAATTGATCGAACATAGGGTTCGTAAAATTTAGCTGCTGCGTTATAAGCCGATCCAGCTCCTTGGGCACCTTTTCTAGGATCAAATGGCA
>JALRHB010000043.1 GCA_023253245.1 Polynucleobacter sp.
AGGCCAGTTAGTCGGTGATTTTTTAGCTGGCAGAGCCTCTACTGAATTTGGAACTGTTTTACCATCATATAAGCCTGGGGTTCACCTGACAGATTTGGCTGAAAGTTTGCCCTCATATGCTATTGAAGCAATACGTGAGGCTATTCCTGAATTTGAAAAGCAAATCAAAGGCTTTTCAATGAAGGATGCTGTACTTACCGGTGTGGAGACTCGGACATCATCTCCCTTGCGAATTAGTAGAGGGGCCAACTTTCAGAGCCTGAATGTCAAAGGCCTTTACCCAGCAGGTGAAGGTGCTGGTTATGCGGGTGGAATCTTGTCTGCAGGTGTTGATGGTATTAAAGTAGCAGAAGCAGTAGCCCTCGATTATCTTTCTTCAGAATTAGAGTTTTCATGATCTCTGTAGTGCAATCATCTCCCCAAGCTGAAAAAGAGGTGCTTTTCCATCCTGAGTTATTGCAAAAATTTGATATTAATGGACCTCGCTACACCTCTTACCCAAGTGCCGACCGATTTCGTAGTGAATTTAATGAGCTGGACTATATTGGAGCTCTCAAACGCTTAGCTAAAGAAGCTGAGCCTGTTTCACTCTATTTTCATTTGCCGTTTTGCCCCAATATTTGCTACTACTGTGGTTGCAACAAAATCATTACGAAAGATCATGGGCGTAGTGCCAAGTACATTAAGTATTTGGCAAAAGAAATGGCAATGGTATGTGCGCAGATGGGCGTTCAAGGAAAAATTCCCGTCACCCAGCTACATTGGGGCGGCGGTACGCCAACTTTCTTGTCGCACGAGGAAATGACCGAGTTAATGCAACACACTCGAGAGCACTTTGAACTTCTACCAGACGGTGAGTACTCAATTGAGATCGATCCTCGCAGGGTAACTGAAGACGATATTGCACTATTAGCAAAGCTTGGTTTCAATCGTATTAGCTTGGGAGTGCAGGATTTCAACTTGGCGGTTCAAGAAGCAGTTCACCGTGTACAGACGATTGAAGAGACTCAAGCGGTTATCGATTGGTCAAGAAAATATGGTTTTAAATCCAGAAGCATAGATCTAATCTATGGTTTACCAAAGCAAACCCCAAAAACTTTTAAAGAAACGGTTGATGCTGTTCTTAATATGAGTCCTGATCGTTTATCGGTATACAACTATGCGCATCTTCCGCATATCTTTAAGCCCCAGCGTAGGATCTCTGAAGCGGATTTACCTGGCGCCGCTGATAAGTTAGATATTTTGTCTAATACGATAGAGCGATTGGGTGAGGCAGGCTACCAATTTATCGGCATGGATCATTTTGCTAAGCCTGATGATGAATTAGCAATTGCCCAGAAAGAAGGCAGGCTTCATCGTAATTTTCAGGGCTACTCCACGCAGGCTGAGTGCGATCTCTTGGCTTTTGGAATTTCATCGATTGGGAAGGTGGATGACTGTTACTCACAAAATGTACGCACTTTAGATGAATACTATGAATCTATAGATCGTGGGCATTTGCCGACACTCAGAGGCTTGCAGCTAGATCAAGATGATTTATTGCGCCGCGAGTTAATCGGGGAGTTAATGTGCCAATTTGCCTTAGATACAGAGCGTTTTGGCCAGTCTCATCAAATTGATTTTGCAACTTATTTCAAGCCTGAAATTGAAGAGCTTAAAACCCTCGAGGAGTCTGGACTGCTCGAGTGGGATGGAGCAACCATGACTGTTCCCATTAAAGGCCGCTTACTGGCAAGAAGGGTCGCGATGACTTTTGATCGTCACCTCAGAGAATCTCAAGCTAGAGGAACTTACTCTAAGGTTTTGTAAGGGAAATAACAAAATTGTGGTCAATTTGATCCAGATCAAAAACCCATCAACATCCTGTTGCTTTTAAGCCAAGAGGAAAATTTCGCTATCTTGTCATTTGATTTGTATCAAAATGCCATCCCCATATCAGTTTGAAAATAGACCCATCAAATTGATAACAAAAGGGAAAACATCATGCGTATTAAATCTCTCGTAGCAGCAATTGCAGCGGTAGCTTCTTTAGCCCCAGTTGCAGCACAGGCTCAGTCCTCAAGTGATAATCCATGGATGGTGCGTGCACGGGCTGTATACACGGATTGGCAAAATGGACAGGCAAATGGTCTAGATGCTTATAACATCACAGCTCAAAAAGGCTGGATCCCAGAGTTAGATATTTCCTACTTTTTTACTAAAAATATTGCGACTGAATTGGTGTTGACCTACCCTCAGAATGTAAATATCAATGTAGGTGGAAACAAGCAAGGCACAATTAAAGCCTTACCTCCATCACTTGTATTGCAATATCACTTTACGGACCTTGGTGCCTTTAAGCCGTATGTTGGCGCAGGTGTAAATTACACAATATTTAGCGATCGAAATAATATCCTCAACGGCGCAGCTTCTGTTAGTCAATCAAGTTTTGGCGTAGTGGGTCAGATTGGCGCGGACTATATGTTTGACAAAAATTGGGGTGTTAACGTTGACGTTAAATACATCACGATGAGTACTGATGTCACATTGAATGGCGCGAACATTGGCAAACTCAACCTTAATCCGTGGACTCCAGGTGTTGGTGTAACTTACAAGTTCTAAGAATTCAGTTCTTGGTCCCTGATATAGAGTCCCTCAGGGGCTCTATTTTTTTGCCTTAGGATTTGCTGAGGTGATTAATAAGCTTATCGAACCTATCTTGGTCAAAATGTAAATTATTGAAGCGCTCAATAGATGGATGATTAGGCGGTTCAACTCTACGCTTGATATATTGATCCCAATGTTTAAGTTTCCATTCATCTCTGGGGTCGGCACGTTTTTCCATGCGATGTTTGGCTTCATTTGCATCAAGGTCAATCCATGCGATGCGGATGCTTGTCTCCTTGGCTAGCCCTAGAGCTTGCGCATTAAACATCCTGCCACTTTGGATCTCGCTAGAAAAGGGACCCACTAAAACGACATTGACACCTAACTCAAGGTTTTCTTTAGCAATCGCGAGAAGACCTGAGTACTCCCAGTCACGGAGATTTTTTAGATAGTATGGGCTATCACGATCATTGGGGTTATTTGTCGTGATTTTCATGACGTGGGAACTAAATGCACCATAGACGGTATCTTTATCCAGAAAGAAAAAATCTTCCCCGGTTTTTTCCACGATAAGAGGTAATGCTCTTTTGGCTAGAGTGGATTTGCCAGTTCCTGCGTGACCTGCAAAGAGGATGAGGCGCGGGGCAGAGGTAGATAATTTACAGGTCATTGTTCTCTTAGTTTGCCTCAAAAGCCTTAATCATTTCTACTTCCTAATCCCATATTTTCTAGAAAAGACCTTAATTTTGATGAAGTGACGATAATGTCGCCATGGCTTTAATCGTACTCACTGATGCAAAACTGGCTTTTGGCCATGTTGATCTCCTTGCTAACACCGCTTTTTCTCTCGAATCAGGGGAGCGGGTTGGTTTAATTGGTCGAAATGGCACCGGCAAGTCTTCCCTTCTGAAGATTCTGGCTGGCATTGAAAAGATGGATGATGGACTCTTGCAATATCAGCAAGGGCTGCGGATTGCATATGTTCCTCAGGAGCCTATTTTTGCGGCAGAAGAAACGGTGTTTGATGCTGTTTCTCAGGGGGTTGCTCAAGCAAAGGCTCTGCGAGAAGAATATGAGGCTCTCAGTATTGGGGAATGGAATGATGCCTCTCATCATCGTTTGGACGAAGTGCAGTCGCAATTAGAGGCTCTGGGCGGCTGGAATTGGGAGCAGCGGGTGCATGAAACTTTGGATCGTTTGCATTTGGAGGCAGAGGTCAAAATAAGTGCTTTGTCGGGAGGCACTAAAAAACGGGTTGCTTTAGCTCGTGCACTTGTAGAGATGCCAGACGTCCTGTTGCTTGATGAGCCCACCAACCACTTGGATCTAGATTCAATTGCTTGGCTAGAAGAATTGCTTAAAGAGTATCAGGGCTCCGTTGTTTTAATTACCCATGATCGAGCATTTTTGGATAACGTCTCTACCCAAATTGTTGAGCTTGACAGAGGTATTCTGCGTAGCTATCCAGGTAACTTCTCCGCTTATGAGGGGCTTAAAGAGCAAGAGCTCAATGCAGAATCTCTTGCTAATGCTAGGGCAGATAAGTTACTAGCCCAAGAAGAAATTTGGATCAGAAAAGGGGTAGAAGCGAGGCGTACAAGAAGTGTAGCAAGAATAGCTCGACTAGAAAATCTGCGAGCAAGTCGTGCGCAGCGTCGTGATGCTATGGGCCAAGTCAAGCTGGCAGTATCAGCCGGCGACCGTAGTGGAAAAATTGTTGCTGATCTTCAGAACGTCACTAAGTCATATGGTGATCGCGTGATTGTGAAGGATTTCACAGCAACCATTTTGCGAGGAGATAAGGTAGGACTATTAGGTCCTAATGGCGCTGGTAAAACTACTTTACTTAAGCTCATTTTAGGAGCAATTGCCCCAGATTCTGGAGCCGTCACAATGGGAACTCGAATTGAGGTGGCCTATTTTGATCAAATGCGAGAAGGCTTAGATCTCAATGCTTCATTAGAAGATTACATTAGCCCAGGTAGTGAGTGGATCGAGATCAATGGCAACAAAAAACATGTCAAAAGCTATCTGAGTGATTTCTTATTCGCACCAGAGCGTACTAACTCACCAGTGAGCACTCTATCTGGCGGCGAACGAAATCGTCTTCTCTTGGCGAGGCTATTTGCTAGGCCAGCAAATGTACTAGTTCTTGATGAGCCGACTAATGACTTGGATATTGATACTCTAGATTTACTTGAGCAAATGCTGCAAGACTACAAGGGAACTGTATTTCTGGTTAGTCATGATCGCTACTTCTTGGATAACGTCGTTACTAGCATCATTGCACATGAGGGTGATGGGTTTTGGCGTGAGTATGAAGGGGGTTATGAAGACTGGAAAATTCAGAAAGCCCGCTCAGATAAGATTCGTGCCGCCAATAACGCCCCTAAATCCAGCGAGAAGGTGGAAGCTAAGCCTGTTGCTGTTAAATCTGGCGTGCAAAAGCTCAACGGTAAAGAGCGCCAGGAGTTGGAGTTGTTACCCTCGCAAATTGAGGCTTTAGAAATTGAGCAAGCGGATATTGGGATCGCGATGAGTAATCCTGATCTTTATAAGAATGAACCAGAGCTTGCCGCAAGTATGCAGGCGCGTTTATCTGAAATTACTGCTGATTTAGATGCCAAGCTTGAGCGCTGGGAGTTTTTATTGAGTCGCTCTGAAACTTAATTTAATTGAGTATGTTTTGATTTGAGTCGAGCAAGACCCTCAATTAGAAATGATCCAAGTAAAGCAATTAATAGTGCAATGGCGCTCGAGGGGGAGTTCTTGATGGTGTTGAGCATTAATGATGAGAAAAGGGTCAAATTAATCACAATAGCGAACCATAGAATTTTACGGCTTGCACCAGTCTTCTGTGAAATGCGGATATGGCCATAGGTAATGGCCGCATATACCAGCAGGAAAGCGAGGCTGGCCATCTGCCCAACTTCATTAAGCGGAAATACTAGAGCCAGAGCAATCACGCCAAAGGATGAAACAGTGAGTGCTCGTAAGTTATTTTTAAGAACGCTACTACCCAAAGCGCTTGAAATGGTGATCTTTTGCGCTACATCAGCTGCAATATTCGAGGCAGCAAAAATAGTGGCATTGACTGCAGCTGCGCAAGCTAGCAAGGCAGAGATACTAATGACAATAAATCCAAACTTACCAGCAACAATTTGAGCGGCTACCGCAAGAACATGACCGCTACTTATTTGTATTGAATTTAGTGGCATCAATAGTACTATTGATGTGCTCACTGCAATATAGGCGACGGTCACTAAAATTAAGGCCAAAAACATTGCCAAGGGTAACTCTTTTTGAGGGCTTTTCATGGCTGAAGAGGAGTTGGTGACGACCCCAAAGCCTTGAAAGTTGATATACAAAATACCTGCGGCAATGGCTATACCCTCAATGGAACCTCCATCCATTTGAAAGGTCCTGAAATTCACTTGATCAAAACCCATTACTGAGAATAGTAATAGGCTAATGACCACTAAACCAATTGCAAAGGTTTCAGCTTTGCCGACTAGACTTGGCCCAAGTAGATTAATAAAAGTGCAGATTAAGATCAGCGCTGTTGTGATGCATTTGAGCGTAGTGTGAGAGAGGTTGCCGCCAAAGAGACTATTGGTGTATTCCACAAAGCCAGCGGCATATAGTGCTGCAGCAATCAGATAGGCAATGTATTGAAAAATATTGAGACCACCTGAAATAATTCCGGGGCCAAAGCTCATCACAGTAAAGGTGGCTGCTCCACCGCTACTTGGAAAGGTGGAGCCTAACTTTGCATAAGAATAGACGGAAAACGATGCTGCGATCGCTCCAACTAAAAATGCTAAAGGCACAAGGGTGCCAGCGTGTGAGCTGGCCAGCCCCAATAGGGAGTAGAGGCCTGCCCCCATCATTCCACCAATACCTAGGGCGGTAGCGGAAAATAAACTGATGTCTTTATTTTGCTTGAGATTCTGCTTTAGTAATTCTGTGCTCAATAGGATTAGCCTAGATTTTGACGTTGTAATTGATTACGTAAACGAGAGATTTCCTCGAGAAGGTCCAGTGCCAGGGCAACCCCAGGTATGTTGAGTTCAAGATCATTGGTAAGTCTAGCGGCTGTTTTTGCGCGACGCAAAGATTCACCGCTAAAGCGCCAATCCTCTGGTGAGGATCCAGCGGGGCTTAGGACGCCCTCTGCAACCCAAGACATGATGAGCTCCTCGGGGGTGCGTGCTGCCTGAGATAGCTCAACAATGCTCATGTGAACTTCATCCTCAACAATTGCGCCTTCTATCCAAGTGATGTGAGTCTGTGTCATCTTCTTATCCCTTTAAGTGAGCTCTAGGGTTGAAATCAAAAGCCTTTTCAAAGGATTGATAGGCTTCCTTTTGGGCATCAGTTTCAGCTGCGGGTAGTGTAATAGTTGGCACCACATATAAATCACCCGGCTCCTTGCTGGGGATGCCTTTTCCTTTAAGGCGCATCTTTCGTCCCGAAGCCGTTCCTGCAGGAATCTTGAGTTCAAGTGTTGAGCCCGCAGGTGTTGGAATATGGACGGTGGCGCCTAAAGCGGCTTCCCATGGGGCTAGCGGCAAATCGAAGTAAACATCTTTGCCATCTACTCGATAAATCGGATTGGGGTGGAAATCGATTTCCAGATACAGATCTCCGGCGCCGCCTTGACCAATTCCAGGGCCGCCTTGACCAGCAAGTCGTAAATTTTGACCCGCTTTAATCCCTTTGGGGATGCTGACATCAAGTTTGCGTTCTTGTGTTGTGACATGACCACTTGGGTCAAGGGTGGGCATGTGTAATGAGATCGTACGCTTTGCACCATTATAGGCATCAGCAAGATCAATCAAAATCTTGGCATGGTGATCTTGACCTTTAAAGTTCATGCCTTGACGTGGATCACCTCCGCGACCGCCTTGCCGGTGCTTACCTCTACCAAAGAGGGATTCAAAGAATTCACTCTGATCACCATCATAGGCGCCACCAAAATCTCCATCGGAATATTCAAAACCTTCATTCCAATTTGGTGGTGGAGTAAAGTCTTGTCCATTCTTCCAGTTGGCACCCATGCGATCATAAGCGGCGCGTTTTTCGGTATCCTTTAAAACAGCATAAGCTTCACCAACGGCCTTAAATTGTTCTTCGGCTCCCGCCTCTTTGTTGACGTCAGGGTGGTATTTGCGAGCTAGCTTACGATAGGCCGCTTTGATCTCGGCTTCAGTTGCGCTGCGAGCGACACCGAGGGTTTCGTAGTAATCCCTAAATTTCATATTCTTGCTACAGTCCGGTTGAATCAATAAGCTTAATTCTACAGTCCTTAAAGAGGGATTTTCTAGTTTCTAGGCAAAAGAAAAGCGGGCATTCTAGCCCGCCTACCAATTGTGCCTCCTAGGGACTTGGCTTAACTCATTACCCCAATTTGCCAGGGAACAAATTCATGATCACCCAGACCCAATAACTCACTCTTGGAGCGCTCTCCCGAAGCTGTCCTCAGAAATAACTCGAAGATCTTTTGCCCCATCTCTTGAACGGTGATCGTGCCGTCTAAGATTTCTCCGCAATTGATATCCATATCTTCTGTAAGGCGTTGATACATTGGAGTATTGGTTGCAAGTTTGATGCAAGGAGCGGGCTTAGAACCAAACATGGAGCCACGTCCCGTAGTAAACGCAATGAGATTAGCGCCACCGGCAATTTGTCCTGTAGCTGAAACGGGGTCGAAACCAGGGGTATCCATAAAGACAAATCCTTTGGTGCTGACCGGTTCAGCGTAGCGATAAACCTCCATGAGCGGCCCTGTGCCACCCTTCATGGAGGAGCCGAGAGATTTTTCAAATATATTGGCCAGACCCCCGATTTGATTACCTGGGCTAACTTGCCCATTAATTTGAACGTCGCGACCAACTGAGTATTCATCTTTCCACCAACGAATACGTTGAATCAGTTTTTCACCCACTTCCTTGCTGACTGCTCTCCGGGTTAGGGTATGTTCTACCCCGTAAATCTCTGGTGTCTCGGAGAGAATTCCCGTTCCTCCATGGCGCGAAAGAATATCAATGGCAGCGCCGAGAGCTGGATTGGCAGTAATGGAGGAGAAGCCATCTGAACCACCGCATTGCAGGCCAACACATAAATGACTTGCCGAAACAGTTTGACGTTTTGCTTTATTTGCTTCTGGAAGTAGCGCCTTGACAGCTTCAATACCAGCCTCAATGGTTTTGCGGGTGCCCCCAGTTTCTTGCATGATGAAGGTATGCAAAGTTGAATTTTCTTGAAGATTTTCTTGCTCCATCAAACCTTTGAGTTGGTTGCGTTCGCAACCAAGTCCAATGATGAGGGCGGCAGCAAGGTTGGGGTGCTGTGCATATCCTGCCATGGTCCTGCGAAGCAACTGCATAGGCTCACCACTCATTTCCATGCCGCATCCAATGCCATGACTAAATGCGACCACACCATCTACGTTTGGGTAGTCTTTTAAGCGCTCGGGAGTAAACCATTCGGCAATCTTGTGGACTACGGTTGCGGAGCAATTAACTGTTGATAAAAGGCCAATGAAATTACGGGTACCTACTTTGCCATTGGGGCGCATATAACCTTGGAATGTTGCGCGCTCAGATTCAGGAAGTAAGGTGGTGGGCTGATACTCGCTAGCATAGGCATAGTCACGATCAAATTCACGAAACTCAGTATTGTGACTATGAACCATAGTTCCAGCCTCAATATCAGTATTGGCAAATCCAACTGTGACGTTGTATTTAAGAATCGGCTCACCTTTAAGTATTTTCTTCGCAGCAATTTTGTAGCCAGCAGGGACTTGGCTACGGCTAGTGAAATTTTCACTTGGCACCGATTCACCAATCGCAACATCTACTCGAGCGACAACAATATTGTCGTTGGGATGTAGGCGAATAATAGGCCCAGCTAATTTTTTTTCAGAGGTTTCAATCATGAAATTCTTTCGGTAGTTATTTTTTATATTTTTAGTTCATATTCAATACATCAAAGGCTGCTTTTAATCGCTTTGAATAGGATTCCGAAATCTGCTTGGCTTCTTCAGGCGTCCATTTTTTAAATCCCTCTCCAGCTTTCATGCCAGTTTTGCCTTGATTCATGAGCTCTACAAGCTTTGGTGGAAGGGTGGTGATATTAGATAATGACGGATAGATTTCTTTTGCTGCATTTGCCATACCATCCCACCCTGAAATTTCTTTTTGGGTCATTGGGCCAACAGCTGCATAGCGAAATCCAAAGCTGTATCGGACTGCATCATCAATATCCTCGGGACTTGCGATTCCTGCTTCAACTAGAGAAAGTGCTTCTCTCATTAGGGCATGCTGAATTCGGTTG
>JALRHB010000044.1 GCA_023253245.1 Polynucleobacter sp.
CTGCAGCTTTCTTACGCTTACGTTCAGCAGTTGGCTTTTCATAAAACTCGCGGGCACGCAAGTCTGTCAAAAGACCATTTTTTTCAATGGTGCGCTTAAAACGGCGTAATGCCACTTCAAATGGTTCGTTTTCACGGAGGCGGACTGTAGTCATACTTGTTTAACTCGTATATGCTCGATAAATATCGAAAAATTAACTGAATTGCGATTCTAGCACGACCAAGCGAAAAAATGATTGTTTTAGGGATAGAAACTTCTTGCGATGAGACTGGGGTGGCTTTATACAACACCACCCCTTGGGAAAACCACGCCCCAGCCCATGAGGGCATTCTTGGGCAGGCTTTGCACTCCCAAATCGCCATGCATCAAGAATATGGGGGTGTTGTCCCAGAATTAGCCTCTAGAGACCATATTAGGCGAGTTTTACCCCTCCTAGATGACGCATTGCACGATGCAAAACTGCAATTAAAGGATATAGATGCCATAGCCTATACCCAGGGCCCAGGTCTAGCAGGAGCCCTGTTAGTTGGTAGCGCGTTTGCCAAATCCCTAGCCCAAGGGCTAAAGATTCCCTCGATTGGAGTTCATCACCTGGAGGGGCACTTACTTTCTCCGCTTCTAGGGACTTCAGTCCCAGAATTTCCATTTATCGCCCTCTTGGTCTCAGGAGGTCACACCCAACTCATGCTAGTTAGCGGGGTTGGGAGATACCAACTTTTGGGCGAAACCCTAGATGATGCTGCCGGAGAGGCTTTTGATAAAACCGCCAAATTACTTGGGCTGGACTATCCCGGTGGGGCGGCTATTTCAAAACTTGCGCAAACCGGGCAATCTGGGCGCTTTGAGCTTCCCAAACCTATGCTCCACTCAGGAGATTTGGATTTTTCCTTCTCAGGACTCAAAACAGCGGTACTCAATCAAGTCAAAAAATTTGAAGCATTAGAAGTATCTGATCCAAAAGAGATCGGCACATTTCATGCGGATCTGGCGCGAAGCTTTGTAGATTCCCTGGTTGCGGTCTTAGTCAGCAAGTCAGAAAAAGCGCTCAAGCAAACAGGTTGCAAGCATTTGGTACTCGCTGGTGGTGTCGGCGCAAACATACAATTACGCACAGCACTCAATGCCAGCGCTCAGAAAAATCGATTCGCGGTGCACTATCCACCAGTTAATCTATGCACTGATAATGGAGTAATGATTGCCTTCGCGGGAGCGCTACGCATG
Source organism: Polynucleobacter sp. (assembly GCA_023253245.1). Lineage (GTDB taxonomy): Bacteria > Pseudomonadota > Gammaproteobacteria > Burkholderiales > Burkholderiaceae > Polynucleobacter. Next base: position 1,222 of record JALRHB010000044.1, read on the forward strand.
CTTGCCAAAAATAATGACTCAACTACATCCGGGGCCTTTGATGTCAAGCCACGCTGGGATTTAGCAAGCAATAATCTTACTTAGTCAGACTAATTTTGGCGTAAGCGCTGTGATTGTGAATAGACTCAAAGTTCTCAGCCTCCACCACCAAAGACAAGATGCGTTGATCGTCCTTCAATTGACCAGCCACATCACGCACTAAATCTTCTACAAACTTGGGATTATCGTAAGCGCGCTCAGTCACCCATTTCTCATCAGGACGTTTGAGTAAACCCCACAACTCACTTGAGGCTTGACTCTCGGCGGCAGCAACCAAATCTTCGACCGTCATTTTAGTTTGGGGATCCAAAGATACAGACATCGTTACATGTGAGCGCTGATTGTGAGCGCCATATTCAGAGATTTCTTTGGAGCAAGGACATAAACTCATCACCGGCACTAGCGCACGCAAATTTAATTGCACATCGATAGAGCCAGCGGCAATTTTTTTAGCGCTTGCCGTCCAGGTCACTTCATAATCCATCAGACTTTCAACACCTGATACCGGCGCAGCTTTTTTAACAAAGTGGGTATAAGTAAACTGAATACGACCTTCAGTGGCATTAAGTAATGGCAACATCTCGCGCACCATTGTCACAATTGAAGCGCTATCGATCGGCTCTTGGTGTTTTTGAAGAAGCGCGATAAAGCGCGACATATGGGTGCCTTTAATATGCGCAGGCAAAGCCACATCCATCTCAAAATTACCAACGGCAGGCATATCACCAGACTTAGTGCGAATGATTAAAGGGTGACGTAAACCTCGAATACCAACTTGTTCAATCGGTAGCGCGCGCTCATCATGCGCAGACTGCACATCAGGCATGGTTTGCGGTTTAAGAAAGGCCGTATTGATATCGTTCATAGCCGTATTTTCAGGCAAAAATGACTTATTTGCCCGCAATAGCAGCATTTGCTGCTGATTTTGTAGAAATTTCCTTCGAAAAGCGCTCTGCAATGGCTTTTGCAATCCCTTCAGAATCCAAGCCACACTTGCTCATCAGAAGTTTGTAATCGCCATGCTCAACAAAAACATCAGGAAGACCTAATTGCAACAAGGGCTTATTGATGCCCATAGCTGATAGAGCCTCAAGACAGGCACTTCCAGCACCACCCTGAATCACGCCATCCTCAATCGTTACAAAATAATCATGATCTTGTGCAAGCGATTTGAGTAGCTCGACATCCAAAGGCTTTACAAATCGCATATTAGCCACTGAGGCATCTAGACGCTCCGCAGCCTCTAGCGCTGGGTATAGCAAAGTCCCAAAAGCTAGAATTGCCACTCGCTGACCCAAAGGCGCATTAGATTTGCGACGCAACTCCCCCTTACCCAAAGGAATAGTACGCAACTCTTTAGAAGGATTTGTGCCAATACCTGCGCCACGAGGGTAACGCACTGCGCTGGGGTGTGGTTGATGAAAAGCGGTTGTTAATAAATCACGGCACTCTGCCTCATCTGCTGGCGTCATCACCAACATATTAGGGATGCAACGTAAGAATGGAATGTCATAAGCACCTGCATGGGTTGCACCATCTGCACCTACTAAACCCGCTCGATCCAAGGCAAACAATACAGGCAGATCTTGAATGGCGACATCATGAATCAACTGATCATAAGCACGCTGCAAGAATGTTGAATAGATGGCCACCACTGGCTTCATTCCCTCGCATGCCATACCAGCAGCAAAAGTCACTGCATGCTGTTCGGCAATACCAACGTCGTAATAACGCTTCGGAAAATTCTGCTCAAACTCTACCAAACCGGAACCTTCGCGCATTGCTGGCGTAATGCCAATGAGAAGTGGGTCCGCATGCGCCATATCGCAGAGCCACTCTCCAAAGACTTGGGTAAAGGTTTTTTGTGAAGCAGCACTCGATTTTTTAACGCCTTCTTCGGGGTTAAATTTACTCGGGCCGTGATAAAGCACAGGATCAGCTTCTGCTAGCTCATATCCTTGACCCTTGCGCGTGACAACATGCAAAAACTGTGGGCCGCGTCCTTCTAGTGCAAGTCGGCGTACGTTTTGAAGCATCGGGATTAAAGCATCTAAGTCATGACCATCAATCGGCCCAAAATAATTAAAACCAAACTCTTGAAAAATCGTTGAAGGCGACACCATACCTTTTGCATGATCTTCTAAACGCTTAGCAAACTCACGTAGTGGTGGTGCAATCGATAAAACGCTATCAATGCCTTTCTTAGTCGCAGAATAAATATTGCCACTAAGTAATCGAGCTAGATGGCGATTGAGAGCGCCAACTGCAGGCGAGATCGACATATCGTTGTCATTGAGAATTACGATGAGCGGTAAGTCGTCATACACGCCAGCGTTATTCATTGCCTCAAAGGCCATGCCGCCAGTCATGGCACTATCACCAATGACTGCAACTGCAACGTGTTTTTCACCTTTAGTTTGGAAAGCTCGCGCCATCCCCATAGCCGCAGAAATGCTGGTTGATGAATGGCCAGTACCAAAAGCATCGTATTCACTTTCAGAACGCCGTGGAAAGCCGGACAAGCCTTCATACTGACGTAAGGTATTCATTCGCTCTCGACGCCCAGTCAGGATTTTGTGTGGATAGCTTTGATGACCCACGTCCCACACCACACGATCATGCGGCGTATTAAAAACATAATGCAATGCGATTGATAACTCAACAGTCCCCAAGTTAGAGGAAAGATGGCCCCCTGTTTTAGAAACAGAATCCAAGACAAATTGACGTAACTCATCAGCTAGAGCTGGGAGTTGCTCGCGAGGAAGCTTCTTTAAATCAACAGGAGAGTGAATGGAATTTAAAGTCATTAAATCTTCAATAATCTTATTTGCCTCGATTGACTACCAATAGAGCCAAATGTTTGAGAGCTTGGGCTTTAGCGCCAAAACTCTCTATGCTAGCAATCGCAGTTTCCTGCAAATCTTTTGCCGCTTTCTTGGCATAGTCTAAACCCATCAAGCTGACATAGGTTGGTTTGTCGTTCGCAGCATCTTTTCCAGCGGTTTTTCCTAAGGTTTGACTATCTGCTGTGACATCCAAAATATCATCGACAATTTGAAAAGCTAAACCCAAGGCCTCTGAATACGCTTTAAGATATTGCATTTGAGTCGAAGTGAGATTGACAGCAATTCCACCCATCTGCACCGAACAAGAAAGCAAAGCACCTGTTTTCATGGCATGCATTTGCTTAAGGCCAGCCAAATCCATACTCTTACCCACACTCTCCAAATCAATCGCTTGACCACCAGCCATACCCCGGGATCCAGAAGCGCTAGCCAAAGCACGAATCATTTCAATTCGAGCGCTGGGCTCGCACGGCGCATTTGCTAAGACCTCAAAAGCGCGCGTTTGCAGAGCATCACCAACTAATAAGGCGGTGGCCTCATCAAAAGCTTTGTGCACAGTTGGACGGCCTCGACGAAGGTCATCATCATCCATACAGGGCAAGTCATCGTGCACTAATGAGTAAGCATGAATACATTCAATCGCCACCGCAGCACAATCCAAGGTACTTTGTGGAGTATCGCAACCAAGCTCGCCTGCCGCATATACCAACATGGGACGAATTCGCTTACCACCACCCTGGGCTGCATAACGCATTGCTTCATGGAGACGAGTCGGATGGACATTTTCTAAATCCAATAGAGAATCCAATGCCAACTCAAATCGCTCGCCATGAATACGAATCCAGTCTTCAAAAACAAAGGGCTGATTCATGAATGGACTTAAAGCCTCCGCCAATTAAGGCTTAAGCCTCAAATACCCGCACTTGTTGCTCAACCTGAGCAAGCACACTTTGACAATGCTTCAGAAGAGCAGCGCCACGCTGATACGCCAAAAGCGTCTCTTCTAGGGAAAATTTGCCGGATTCCATATCGGAAATAAGCTTCTCCAACTCCTTTACAGCCTGCTCGTAGCGCAAATTTGGGTCAATTTGCACCTCAAGACCCGGTTGCTGACCCTCTGATTTCTTTGCCGGCATTGACTTAGTTCCTTCAAAATTCTTTCTTATCTTGCCCTACATATTAAAGCGAGATGGGGGTCAGATGGGTATAATCCCATCCTTCCTTTCCAATATCGATCCGTCGATGGTTGGATTGGTTATTCCGCTTAGCTTCGGCTGACTTTTTCGGGGGTGGGGAGAATGACTAATCTGGCTACCGCGCAGCAACTTGCGCCGTCCAAACTACAATTGCCGGTTTCGGCATATTTTGACGTTGATTTATATCAGCGTGAGATTGAACTGCTTTTTAAGCAGGGTCCTGGCTATGTTGGCCACGAACTCATGGTGCCCGAGATTGGCTCCTATCAAACCCTGAGCGCAGAAAATGAGGGGCGCTTATTAGTACGCAATCAACACGGCGTTCAATTGCTCTCCAATGTTTGCCGACATCGACAAGCTCTGATGCTAAATGGACGAGGAAAAGCAGGCAATATCGTTTGCCCCTTACATCGTTGGACATATGATTTGAATGGTCATCTTTTAGGGGCGCCACACTTTGAAGATAAACCTTGTTTAAATCTTGGCAAATCGCCACTACAAAATTGGCAAGGACTTTTATTTGAAGGCCCACGAGATGTGCGTGCTGACCTAGCAAAACTGGGGGTTGCAAAAGACCTTGAATTTGATGGTTATGTTCTAGACCACGTTGAAATTCATGAGTGCAACTACAACTGGAAGACCTTTATTGAAGTTTATCTTGAGGACTACCATGTTGTTCCTTTTCACCCTGGCCTAGGAAAATTTGTTTCCTGCGAAGATCTCCGTTGGGAGTTCGGTGATTGGCACAGTGTCCAAACCGTTGGCATTCATAAAAATTTAGAAAAGCCCGGCTCGCCTGTGTATCAAAAATGGCATGAAGCCGTATTGCGCCACTATGAGGGCAAGTCTCCGCGTCATGGCGCTATTTGGCTTACCTACTACCCTAACGTTATGGTTGAGTGGTATCCAGGAGTGTTATGTGTCTCCACCCTTCACCCAATGGGTCCCAATAAAACTCGCAATGTCGTAGAGTTTTACTACCCAGAAGAAATTGCTCTATTTGAGCGCGAATTTGTAGAAGCAGAACGCGCCGCTTATATGGAAACCTGTATCGAGGATGATGAAATTGCGGAGCGCATGGATGCGGGACGCGCGGCCCTATTGGCTCGGGGTGAAAATGAGGTTGGGCCCTACCAAAGCCCGATGGAAGATGGCATGCAACATTTTCATGAATGGTACCGTCGCGCAATGAATTATGAAGGCGCATAATTAGCTTAATCTATTCCTAAAGGAAGCTGCCATGACTCCCCTTATTACCGCCAATCAGCTCGAAGAAATTATCAATAGCGGGGAGGATGTTTTGGTTTGTGATTGCCGCTTTGATTTGGTGGATCCTCAGGCAGGAAAGAAAGCCTATGAAGAAGGCCATATTCCTGGCGCAATTTATGTAGATTTAGACCATGATCTTTCTGGTGAAAAAACTGGTCAGAATGGTCGTCATCCTTTGCCTAGTCCAGAGACTTGGGCCAAGACCAAATCACGTCTTGGTATGGATCCTAAAACATTAGTAGTTGCTTATGACAATCATGGATCGGTTTACGCCAGTCGACTATGGTGGATGCTCAAAGCTACGGGTCACGCCAATGTCAGAGTACTTGATGGTGGGCTTGATGCTTGGAATGGCCCCATCGGAACAGTGCCGCGCCCACCAACACCTACCAACACCCCAGTACAAGCTATGCCTTTTGTTGGCTTAGTATTGGTCGATGAAATGGTTAGCAATCTCCAGAGCAAAAGCAACCTCGTAATAGATGCCCGCATGGCTGATCGCTTCCAAGGTCAAAATGAAACTCTAGACCCTGTGGGTGGACATATTCCTGATGCAATCAATTACTGTTTCCGCAACAACCTTTCTTCGAAGTCATTTAGAGCCCCCGAACAACTCTATAAAGATTTTGTGGATTTACTAGGCAGCAAAAAGGCCTCAGAGATCATTCACCAATGCGGCTCTGGAGTAACAGCTTGCCATAATCTGTTGGCCATGGAACTGGCAGGTCTAAAGGGCTCACGCCTGTATGCAGGTAGCTGGAGTGAATGGTGCGCAGATCCAAGTAGACCTGTCGCACGTTAATGCATTAAAGAAAGTAGCACCACAAAACCAACTCCACAGGCAATCAAAATCGTCTGGCGAAGAGATTCTGCCCAGTGAGGACGTCGGTGCATTTGTGGAATTAAATCACTCACCGCAATATAGATAAAACTACTGGAAGCTATCACTAAGAGGTAGGGCATCGCCGCGTGTGCACGCCCCAAAAAGAAATACGCTAATACTCCACCCACCACAGCGGACAGCCCACAAATAAAGTTGTAGAGCAAAGCGCGAGTGCGCGTGAATCCTGCATTGAGCAGAACAATAAAATCACCAATCTCTTGAGGAATCTCATGGGCGATGATGGCAATTGCTGTAAAGATACCTACTTGAACATCCGCCATAAAGGCTGCAGCTATCAGAATGCCATCAACAAAATTATGTAGGCCATCACCAATCAGAATCATCCAACCACTTCGACCCGCCACTTCTGCATCGTGCCCATGGTGATGACCATGACCATCTCCTTCATGATGGTGGCTGTGCCTTAATAAAGCAATTTTTTCGAGTAGAAAAAATCCAAGCAAGCCGGCCAGCAAAGTCGCGAAGAGAATCTGAGGATTGACCCCCTCCATTGAGAATGCTTCTGGTAGAGAATGCAATAAAGCCGTTGCTAGCAAAATTCCTACCGATACACTCACCATGTTGTTCACCATCTTGGATAAAAAAGACAGTGAAAAACTAGCTGCAACTAAGACACTAGCAGTGCCCGCTAGCGCCGTTACCAGCAGTATGCTTTGCAAAACCGACATTGAAATTACGCCACTCCGTTTTGCTTAAACCAGGCAATGCACTTTTCCCAACCATCCTTTGCCGGACCCTCACGATATAGCGCACGGTAGTCTGCATGAAATCCATGAGGTGCATCAGGATAAATTTCAAAGCGAGAAGCTTTAGCAGCAGGGTTTTTGGAAGCAGCCTTAGCAAGTTCTTGACGCATTTGCTCAACCGTCTCCAATGAAATACCAGCATCTGCACCGCCATATAAACCTAGCACCGGAGCCTTGAGTTCAGCAGCAATATCTACAGGGTGCTTTGGGCTATTTTCTGTTTTCTCACCCACCAAACGACCATACCAAGCAACCCCAGCCCTCACTTGAGGAAGTGTTGCGGCTAGCCATGTAATCCGTCCGCCCCAGCAAAAGCCAGTTACACCAACTTTTTTCAGATCACCGCCATTCTTGCCGGCCCACACCAAAGCTGCCTGAATATCATTCAAGACTTGGGAGTCAGGAGTTTTAGCAACAATATTGCTCATGATCTCAGCGGTTGTGCCATAAGTATTTGGATCACCAGCACGGATAAAAAATTCAGGAGCGATTGCCAGATAACCCAATTTTGCAAAGCGTCGCGTAACATCGGCAATGTACTCGTGTACGCCAAAGATTTCACTAGCAACAATCACGATAGGCAATTTACCTTTTGCGTTTTCTGGGCGAGATACATAAGCTGGCATCTGAAAAGTGCCAACGGGAATCATCTGCTCACCCGCCTTGATCCCTTTAAAATCTGTTTCAATCGCAGCAGCCAATACTGGCTCCGAAGCTGCAACAAATCCAATACCAATGGAGGTGGCTGTGACAGCCGAGGCTTTAATAAAGCCCCTTCGATTGCTTATTGCAACTTTAGAATCATGAACTTTTTTTCTAGTCATTCTGTCTTCTCCTCGTTAGTGGGCCTCTTCCCAATTATCTCCAATCCCAATACCAACCACCAGTGGAACCTTTAAATCAGCTACCTTGCACATCAAGTCCGGGAGCTTTGCCTGCACAAGTTCTATCTCCTCTAGGGGAACGTCAAATACCAGTTCATCGTGCACCTGCAGCAACATACGGGTTTTAAGTTGCTCCTTTTCAAGCCAATTCTCTACCGCAACCATTGCTAGCTTGATCAAATCTGCGGCGGTACCCTGCATTGGCGCATTAATTGCTGCTCGCTCGGCACCTTGGCGGCGCGGTCCATTCGAGCCCTTAATATCAGGAAGCCACAATCTCCGGCCAAAAACAGTTTCTACGTAACCTTTTTCTCTGGCCTCCTGGCGAGTTCGCTCCATGTATTGCGCGACCCCTGGATAGCGATCAAAGTATTTGGCAATGTAGTTTTGCGCCGCTGAGCGCTCAATACCCAGATTGCCAGCCAAACCAAAAGCACTCATGCCATAAATCAAGCCAAAGTTAATCACTTTGGCATAACGACGCTGTTCTGCATTCACACTCTCTAGAGGTACACCAAAAATCTCAGCAGCGGTGGCCTGATGCACATCCTTGCCAGCAGCAAATGCTGCCAATAGATTTTCATCTTCAGCAATATGCGCCATGATGCGCAATTCAATTTGCGAGTAATCCGCACTGGCAATCAAACTGCCAGCAGGCGCTACAAAGGCTTCGCGCACTTT
>JALRHB010000045.1:0-267 GCA_023253245.1 Polynucleobacter sp.
AAAAACCTGGTAAAGAGAGTTCGCGGGCGATCTCAATTCGTTCCTTTGCCATGATTTCAGCGATGTGTTGACCCCTAAAATTTGGGTCGACCATCATCTTGCCAGCTTCGGGCGAAACATTATGCATGCCATCAAACGTAAGAGCGCAATGCCCAACAATCTGACCGTTAGATTGCTTTGCTATCACCGAGTGCATTAACTTATTCCCAAGGATTTCTTCTAATTGATTGATGTCATACATCACCTTATTGGGATAGCTTTCACCAT
>JALRHB010000045.1:277-9731 GCA_023253245.1 Polynucleobacter sp.
CGACGCGGCGAGCCGCCCTGCCCTGACGCCTCCCGATCCCCCGCCGATGACGAAGAGATCGTAGTCGTAGGCCATGGGCTGGGCTCCTTCTCCGGCGCGAGACACGTATGCGCACGGCCGCCAAAAGAAAAGCCCGGCGGACCGGGCTTTTTGCTGTCGAGAGTGCTAATTAATTAGCACGACTACGGTACTCCCCGGTACGGGTGTCAATTTCAATCTTGTCACCTGTATTGCAGAACAATGGAACTTGTAATTCATAACCAGTGGCTAATTTCGCATTCTTCATTACTTTGCCAGAGCTGGTATCGCCCTTCACTGCAGGTTCTGTGTAAATAATTTCACGAACTAAAGAGTTCGGCATTGCAACGGAAAGTGCTTTACCTTCGTAGAACACAACTTCGCAAGGCATGCTTTCTTCAAGGTAGTTCAGTGCATCACCCATGAATTCAGCCTCTACTTCGTATTGGTTGTATTCAGAATCCATGAATACATACATTGGGTCTGCAAAATAAGAATAGGTGCACTCTTTCTTATCTAGGATTACTACATCAAACTTGTCATCTGCTTTAAATACGCCTTCGTTAGGAGCGCCTGTTAACAAGTTCTTAAATTTCATTTTTACAACGGAAGAGTTGCGGCCAGAGCGGCTGTATTCAGCCTTTAAAACGACCATGGCATCAGTGCCAATCATTACTACGTTACCTACGCGGAGTTCTTGTGCTGTTTTCATCTTGCTAGTCCTGGGTGCAGAGCTGCTTTTCTGCGGTTTTTATCAAAAACAAGATTGTAACCGCCTAAGGGCTTATTTCGGACGATATCAGGCCACAAAGCCCAAGAGACGGGCTGCTAAGCCCCCATCAGCTTGTTTTTTGAGTAAATCAGCTCGCCAAGCCTTGGAATGGCTATTCCAGGCATCCAATAATGAGAGCCAATCGCCAGGCATTGCCCAAGTCATTGCCGCAATTACAGCTAATCTCAGTTCTTGGGGAGCGCCCTCAAGGTAAAGATCTAAAAAAGCGGCTAACTTGACTTCATGGGCTCGATCCTCTTGTGGGTAAATGTGCCAAATAAAGGGTTTGCCTGCAAGTTGGGCTCGTACAAAAGAATCCTCACCGCGCACGATATTAAAGTCACATTGCCCAAGTACCCAGTCGTATTCATCTTGGGAAACAAATGGAATAGAAATAAGTTGGATTGATTCTGGCAGAGTGATTTCCTGACTGGTGCTCAGTCTTAATTGCTCAAGCAGACCATGAGTCAAAATGATGTCAAAGTTTTCACCCGTCTTCTCTAGGTCTTTTAACCATTTCAATAGAGGTGCCCCTGGGTAGCAGAATATGCTAATGCGCTTGGTATTGGGCCTTAATTGAGACCAGCTTGCTTGCAGGCTGACTGGGATTTTGCTGTTGATTTCAGAAAAGGGCGGTACTGGATCTATCAGAATTCCACCAACATTTGCTTGAAAACCAGGGAAGAAGAAGTATTTTGGAATGCCATGGGTTTGAGGTGAGGCCTTCTGATGAAAATCCACAATCCAGGGCTCAGCAGTGAGATATTCCAAATTGATGATTAGAGGTTTTTTGGGGGCAATGAGTAGGCCGGTAAGGTAGCGCTCTGGTAGCTCGCAGCCGAAGGCCTCAATGACGACATCTGGGGTTTGAACTGGGTGTCTACTGTTAATAAAGCTAGCCTCCCAAGGCTGAAGATCAACTTTTGCTTTAACCGTCTCGTCTACCCCAGAAGCGAGTAAATTAAGAGTTGCTAGATCATCGCAAAAAATTCGTATGTCTTGGCCGTGAAGACTTGTTAAGCTTCTTGCTAGACGCCAACAAACACCAGCATCACCATAGTTGTCTACGATTTGACAGAAAATATCCCAACGCATGAGTAATTCGCTTTTTGAAACCCTTCAGCAGGATGTTAAACGGCTACCCGGATTACCGGGGGTGTATCGCTTCTTTGATGAGGCAGACCATATTTTGTATGTCGGAAAAGCCCGCAACCTCAAAAAGCGCGTTTCTAGCTACTTTCAGCGTACCCAACTATCCCCGCGGATTCAGTTGATGGTGGGCAAAATTGCTCGCTATGAGACAACTGTAACTCGCTCGGAAACCGAAGCCCTAATTCTAGAGAACAATTTAATTAAGGAGCTTGCCCCCCCATTTAATATTCTATTTCGGGATGATAAGTCTTATCCCTATGTGATGTTAACTGGACATGAGTTTCCGCGATTAGCTTCGTATCGTGGCAAGGTAGATAAGCGGAACCATTATTTTGGACCATTCCCAAATTCCTGGGCGGTACGCAATAGCGTGCAAATTTTGCAAAAGGTATTTCGTCTCAGAACATGTGAAGACTCGGTTTTTAAAAATAGGAGTCGCCCTTGTTTACTGCATCAAATTCATCGTTGCAGTGCCCCATGCGTAGGGAGGCTGAGTGTCGAGCAATATGGACAAGATGTGGCACAAGCAACGCGTTTTTTAGAGGGCGATCATAGTCGAGTGCTCTCTGAGTTAGAGAAAAAAATGCATGCTTATAGTGACGCCATGGAGTTTGAAATGGCTGCAGTTTTACGCGATCGAATTGCTGATCTTTCTAGTGTGCTACAACAACAATCGATGGATGCAGTTGCTGATGGTGAGGGCGATGTGGATGTAATTGCTGTTGCGCAAATGGAGGGGGTAGTTTGCGTGAACTTGGCGATGATTCGTGGCGGTCGTCATTTGGGGGATCGGGCTTATTTCCCAAAAGGTCTGAAAACTACATCAGGTGAGTTACCGCCTCCAGAAGAAATTTTGGAGGCCTTCATTACTCAGCATTATTTAGAAGATAAAGAACTTGATATTGAGCCCAAAAATAATCTTATTCCACCAGTCATTGTGCTCAATCATCCCTTGCAAAAATCCTATGAAAATATCTCCGCTCCAGAGGAGGGGAATCAGCTGGCCACAGAAAGTTTGCGTGAGCTATTAAACACTCAAGCAGGCAAACGCATTACCTTCTTGCACCAGCCTCAAGGTCAAAGAAGACATTGGCTATCGATGGCTGAAGGTAATGCCAAGATTGCTATTGCTAAGCGTCTAGTTGAAACTGGTGGACAACTTCTGAGAGCCAGATCGCTAGCAGATATTTTAGGTCTTGAACTAGAAAGCTTAGAGCAGCTTCGCATTGAATGTTTTGATATTAGCCATACCTCTGGAGAAGCTACGCAAGCATCTTGTGTGGTGTATGCAAAAAATGCCATGCAAGCAAGTGAATATCGCCGTTTTAACATCAACGACATTACTCCAGGCGATGACTATGCAGCTATGCGCCAGGTATTACAACGGCGTTACGCTAACTTCCAAGAACTCCCTATTGAGAAAATCCCTCAGGTGATTTTGATTGATGGTGGTAAAGGCCAGGTAGAGATGGCGCGACAAGTTTTTTCTGAATTTGGCATCGATGTAAGCCTAATCGTTGGGGTTGCCAAAGGGGAGGGGCGTAAGGTTGGCCTAGAGACTTTAATCTTCGCTGATGAGAGAAAGCCACTTGAATTGGGTATTGACAGTCCTGCATTGTTATTAGTTGCTCAGATTCGGGATGAGGCTCATCGCTTTGCGATTACCGGTATGCGAGCTAAACGTGCAAAAGCTCGGACAGTTTCTCAATTAGAAGAAATCGAGGGAATAGGGGCAAAGCGCCGCCAAAAACTCCTCGCTCGCTTTGGCGGTCTGCGTGGAGTAGCTAATGCCACCATTGAAGAAATTGCAACAGTCGAAGGAATCTCTACTGCTTTAGCGGAGCAAATCTATCGGCAGCTGCATTGATTTCCAAGTCCCATCACATGGTTTATGCTTGAGTCATGCCTTTTAATCTACCCATTGCTCTAACCTGGTTGCGCGTTGCTGCAATTCCTCTTGTGGTAGTGGTGTTCTATTTGCCTAATAGCTGGCTTAGCCCTTTTGATAAAAATCTTACGGCAACCATCATTTTTGTATTGGCAGCAGTAACAGATTGGTTGGATGGCTTCTTGGCCAGACGGATGAAGCAAGAGTCTGCATTTGGCCAATTTTTGGATCCAGTGGCGGATAAGTTAATTGTTGCTGCTTCATTATTGGTCTTGCTAAATTTAGATCGCGTTCAAGTTTGGGTGGCACTCATTATTATTGGTCGTGAAATTACTATTTCCGCTCTCAGAGAATGGATGGCGCTATTAGGCGCAGGGAAAAGTGTTGCTGTTCATATGGTTGGCAAGCTCAAGACAACTGCTCAGCTGATCGCTATTCCATTTTTATTGCTCAATGACACCTTATTTGGCTGGTTAAATTGCGCGCAGGTAGGGACTTGGTTAATCTGGATTGCATCCTTTTTAACGCTTTGGTCAATGTTTTACTACATGAAAAAAGCTTTGCCTCAGTTAATTAGCCAATCTAAATAAACCTGGCAAAGCGCCATTGCAGAAGGGTTTGGCTAAGATCAAGAATGCCAGTTAAGTTGCATTCGTGGAAAATAATGCCTTCCTCTAAATAGTTTGTTAAACTACTGCCCTGTTATGCGGGAATAGCTCAGCTGGTAGAGCGATACCTTGCCAAGGTATAGGTCGGGAGTTCGAACCTCCTTTCCCGCTCCAAGTTCGATGGGAAGCCCTTAAAAGCTTCCCATTTTCGATTTCTGATATGGCGCGTTGGCCGAGTGGTTAGGCAGGAGCCTGCAAAGCTTCGTACGGGGGTTCGATTCCCTCACGCGCCTCCAGTGATTTAGCTTGACCACTGGAGCTCTTTCCCTAAAATACTTAATGTAAAAGTATTTAACGAGTTTGTAGTGCATTCTTACTAGGAACAAAACATGACTCAACTAAAGCGACTTCAATCTTTTGCTACGGCATCGGTTCTAGCTTTGCTGCTTGGCGCATGTGCGTCTTCTGGAGATACCGCTACTGGTACCCCCAATGAGGTTCAAGAGATTCAGGCTCAGCTCTTGGGTGATATGCCATTGCCTGCGGCCTCGAAAATTATTGGCTCAGACTCTTTAATCATTGGCCGTGGTGATAATTGGGTGGGACGTGTTGTTTTATCCGGCGTTCAAACACCAATGGATATTTATGCTTTCTTCCAATCCGAGTATCCACGTGCAGGGTGGACCACGGTCAGTGCAGTCAAATCAAAAACGAGTATTTTGGTGTTTACCAAGGGTGACCGAACATCTACGATCGAATTAACTGAGGGTTCTTTTGCTGGACCCAAAACTATTATTACGATTACGGCATCTCCCAAAAACGCCAATGTTGTTGCGCCAAGTAAGAAGTAAAAATTTGGCTTCTACTAAGCAAAAGGCCTCTAAACGAGGCCTTTTGCTTTAAGAGGAAGACCTTTTACAGACCTTCTGCTCTAATGAGTCCCACTGCCTGACCCTCAATAGCAAAGTTTGGTTGGCGAGCGTCAACCAAGATACTTTTAAAGTCTGGATTCTCGGCTTGCAATTCAATAACTAAGCCCTTGGCAGTTTTCTTTTGGTTCCAGCGCTTCACCGTCACTTCATCGTCTAAACGGGCAACCACAATATCACCATTGCGCACTTCAGAAGTTTTTCTGACAGCTAAATAATCACCGTCCAAAATTCCAGCATCACGCATGCTCATGCCTTTTACTTTTAAAAGGTAATCAGCGCCTTTACTGAACAGGCTGGGATCAATCGGAACTTGCTTTTCAATATGCTCAACAGCCATGATGGGTGAGCCTGCAGCAACGCGGCCGATGAGTGGTAGGGTAAGTTGCTGAAGTGCCCCAGACGGCAGCGACATCTGGCGAAACTTATTGGGGTTATGAGATTGATTAAAGCGTTGTGGAATACGAATACCACGAGATGTTCCTGGGGTCAGTTCGATATACCCTTTTTTTGCTAAGGCGCGTAAGTGCTCCTCAGCGGCATTGGCCGAAGCAAAGCCCAATTGAGAGGCAATTTCTGCGCGGGTGGGAGGTGAGCCACTCTCATCAATCGCCTTGGTGATGAGATCCAGAATCTCACTTTGTCGTGCAGTGAGTTTAGGGAGGGCAGTCAGCTCCTCAGGAAAATCGACTGTATTTATGTCCATACTGGGATTGTATACAGCACTTTTTGATAATTCAAGAAAAATGAAGGCGGATAATAGGGTATGAGCTCAAATTTAAGTCAATCTGCGAAGGCTCCCCACATTTTGGTTTTGGGTATGGGGGGGACCATTGCTGGTCTGGCGTCTAATCCATTAGATAAGCCCACCCGCTACCAAGCAGGGCAGCTTGGGGTAAATGATTTAGTAAGCCAGGTGCAGTCGGCGATTCCTGAGGGAATCGAGGTGTTTTCTAAGCAAATTGCCAATATCAATAGTCGTGATCTGAGGGATGCGCATCTAACTGCTCTTGGTCTGGCAGTTCAAGAGGCCCTAAATGATGCTCAAGTTCGGGGAGTTGTAATTACCCATGGCACAGATACCCTAGAGGAAACAGGCGCTTTCTTACAGATAGTTTGCGGTTATGAGGCACATCACTCGGGAAAAAGAGTTGTTCTGACTGGGGCAATGTTGCCTAGTAATGCACCTCAGCCCGACGGCCCCTCAAATCTTTTGGATGCTCTTCGGTGGGCCTCTACCGAAATTGATAATTGCCCGGGTGGAATATATGCCGTAATGGATGGGCGCGCTTGTATGGCTATGGATTTGGCGAAGCGCCATGCTCACTGCCTTAATGCAACCATTAAAGACTCTCCTAGCAGCTCTGTGGGTCTCATTAATCCCTCATGGTTGGCAGGTGTGAAGTCTGTGCAAGCCTTGTGGCATGAAGATTTGCCCGTTCCTGATGTGAGCGAATGGCCTTGGGTGGAAATCTTGACTTGTCATGCTGGTGCTAGGCCCGAGACTCTGAGGCATTGGCTTGATAGTAAAGTGGAGGGCCTCGTAATCGCTGGAACGGGTAATGGCGGAATTCATGCCGACTGGTTGGCACCGTTGAAAGATTTGCTGACTCAAGGTATTGCCCTTGTAAGAACAAATCGGACGGGGGCAGGAGAAACCCTACAGGACATGCCTGACATTGACCCTCCTTCCTGCCTTGCAAGTGGGAAGTTTTCAGCTCCCAAAGCCAGAATTGCACTGCAATTAGCTATTAATGCAGCAAAACAAGCTAATTTAGCTGGTAAACCTCTGACTTGGCAGGATTTTTTTGCTAGAATAGCAGTCTTGCCAGAAATTAGGTAAGGGCTTTAAAAGCTGTAAATCCATGTAGTTCGTTTTGCCTACAATTTGTTACTACCTTGTCACACTGGCGCTAACTTTAAAACCATCGGAAGTTAGCATGACGCCCAGGTGGCTTTATCCTTAAGGAGTGTTAGATGCGTCATTATGAAATCGTCTTTATCGTCCATCCGGACCAAAGCGAGCAAGTGCCTGCAATGATTGATCGCTACAAGGCGACATTAGCAGCTGCTGGCGGCAAAGTTCACCGTATTGAAGATTGGGGTCGTCGTCAGATGGCTTACATGATCGACAAGCTTGCTAAAGCTCACTACGTTTGCATGAATATTGAGTGCGACCAGAAAACTCTGGAAGAGCTCGAGCATGCGTTCAAATTTAACGATGCTGTTTTGCGTCACCTCATCATCAAAACTAAGAAAGCTGAAACCGAGCCTTCTATCATGATGAAAGAAGTGCAACGTGAAGAAGCGCGCAAATCAGCTCAAACTGAAGCTCCTGTAGCTGCGGTTTAAGTTAAAAATTTGAAGAGGAATACACAGACTAGAAAACGTATCAGAGTGACGGAGCGGCGTTGAATCATTTCACCCTAACTGCATTCTTGGTATCCAAAGACGCGATTCGATTTACACCAGCAGGAATACCGGTGATGCATTGCCAGCTAGAACATGGCGGCGAGGTAAACGAGGTAGGAGTGGCCAGGAAAATTCAGATGAGTGTTGAAGCCATAGCAATCGGTCCGATACAAAAGGGCATAGAGCAATTGGATTTAGGAGCCGAGGCAGTGTTTGAGGGATTCTTAGCGCCCAAGACTCTTCGTAATCAAAGACTGGTTTTCCATATCACCCATATTCAATTGAAAAATTAAAAAGGAAATCATCATGGCGTTTGGTAAGAAACCCGATTTCAAAAAGAAGCCTGCTCAGAACCCATTGTTCAAGCGTAAACGTTATTGCCGTTTCACTGTTGCTGGCGTAGAACAGATTGACTACAAAGATGTCGATACATTGAAGGACTTTATTGGCGAAAACGCCAAGATCACTCCAGCTCGTTTGACTGGCACACAAGCAAAGTATCAGCGTCAATTAGACACTGCTATTAAGCGTGCTCGTTTCTTGGCCTTGTTGCCATTCTCCGATCAACATAAGAAATAATTAGGAGCCCTCAATGCAAATCATTCTTTTAGAAAAAGTAATTAACTTGGGCAACCTTGGCGATATCGTTCGCGTAAAAGACGGTTACGCTCGCAATTTCTTAATTCCACAACGTAAAGCGCGTCGTGCAACTGAATCAGCTATTGCTGATTTTGCAACTCGTCGCGCTGAACTTGAGAAAGTGGCTGCTGAGAAATTGGCTGCTGCGCAAGCGGTGGGCGAAAAGCTCAAAGACTTGGTTCTTGAAATTAGTCAAAAGGCTGGTGTTGATGGTCGTTTGTTTGGTTCCGTAACCAATCACGATATCGCTGATGCTTTAAAGGCTAAAGGCTTCGTTATTGAAAAAGCGTCTGTGCGTATGCCTACTGGACCATTGAAGATGGTTGGTGATCACCCTGTAGCGGTTGCTGTTCATACCGATGTTGTGGTGGATATCACTATTCGTGTTGTTGGCGAGCAAGCGTAATTTAGTTCTGCAATAAAGCCTCATGGCTGAATCCCGTTCACGTTCCCTTATGCCAAATCCCGGCGCGATGGGTTCTGGGGATACAGTCGTGCAGGCCTTAAAAGTACCGCCGCATTCTGTAGAAGCCGAGCAATCTTTGCTCGGTGGCCTACTTATTGATAACTCTTCATGGGATAACCTGGGTGGAGTATTAAACGACAAAGATTTTTATCGCCCTGAACATGCTTTGATTTACAAGGTCATTGCGCGTCTCATTAGCGAAAATCATCCCGCAGATGTGATTACCGTTTATGACGCTGTGAAGTCTGAGCAGGGCGGTGATTTAGTCAGTATTGACTACCTTAATTCATTAGCCCAAAACACTCCAAGTGCGGCGAACATAAAAGGCTATGCTGATATTGTTCGTGACCGCAGTATTCTGCGTCGCTTGATTGAAGTTTCAGACAGCATTGTTAACTCCGCATTCGTTCCAGAAGGTCGAACAGTTAGAACCCTGTTGGATGAAGCTGAATCACGCATTCTGCAAATTGGCGAAGAAGGCAGTCGCAAAGCGGATTACCTCGAAATTGAGCCGCTCTTAAAAGCAGTAGTTGCACGTATTGATGAACTCTATAACCGCCAAGGCGGTAG
>JALRHB010000046.1 GCA_023253245.1 Polynucleobacter sp.
AGGGGATCCCACCCGCACCGCGCGGCACCCCTCAGATTGAAGTGACCTTTGACATCGACGCAAACGGCATTTTGCACGTGGGCGCCAAAGATAAAGGCACCGGCAAAGAGAACAAGATCACTATCAAAGCGAACTCTGGTTTAACTGAAGAAGAAATTCAGCGCATGGTTAAGGATGCAGAGGCAAATGCTGATGAAGATAAAAAAGCATTGGAATTAGTCACCGCTCGAAATACTGCTGATGCCTTGGCTCACTCCACTAAGAAGGCTTTGGAAGAGCATGGCGCTTCTTTAGAGGCTTCCGAAAAAGAGGCTATTGAAGCTGCTTTGAAAGAGTTGGATGAAGCGATCAAAGGTAGTGATAAAGCAGCTATTGAAGCTAAAACCGAGGCCTTGGGTAAAGCAAGTCAGAAGTTGGGAGAGAAAGCTATGGCAGCAGAACAGGCTAAGGCTGGTGGTGCCGCTCCCGGCGCAGCTCCTGCCGGTTCTCAGGGTGCAGCTCCAGATGCTGATGTGGTTGATGCTGACTTTAAAGAAGTGGATGACAAGAAGTAATTCCATCATCTGTGATTGAATGCAGTATTTAGCAAGGTATTTTTGAAGTACTTAAATAACAAGTCGGCCTCGTGCCGACTTGTGTCATTGAGGTTGTTGAGAGGAATAGGCCGTGCCTAAAAGTAAACGCGATTATTACGAAGTGCTGGGTGTTTCAAAAGGTGCTAGCGATGATGAGCTCAAAAAGGCTTATCGAAAGCTGGCGATGAAGCATCACCCCGATCGCAATCCAGATAGCAAAACATCCGAAGCTCAATTTAAAGAAGTGAAGGAAGCATACGAAACATTAAGCGACCCCAATAAGCGTGCTGCCTATGATCAGTATGGCCATGCCGGAGTTGATTCATCTATGGGCGGGTTTGGCGGCGGATTTGCTGGCGGTGGTTTTGCAGATGCCTTTGGTGATATCTTTGGCGACATTTTTGGACAAGGCGGTGGGCGCCATTCTGGCCCTCAGGTTTATAAGGGCGCTGATCTTCGTTACAACATGGAGATCACACTTGAGCAGGCTGCCGAAGGTTACACCACTCAAATTCGGGTGCCTAGCTGGAGTAATTGCAAAACTTGCCACGGTTCAGGAGCAGAGCCTGGTACCAAGCCTGAAAAATGCACAACTTGTGATGGTCATGGCCAAGTGCGTGTCCAGCAAGGTTTCTTTTCAATGCAGCAAACTTGTCCCAAGTGTCGGGGTACTGGTGAATATATTCCAAAACCTTGCAAAACTTGCCACGGTAGCGGAAAACATAAAGAGCAAAAAACACTCGAGATTAAGATTCCAGCAGGCATTGATGATGGTATGCGCGTTCGCTCAGTCGGTAATGGTGAGCCCGGTGTGAATGGTGGGCCATCTGGGGATCTCTATGTTGAGGTCAGGGTTAAGCCGCATAAAGTGTTTGAGCGCGATGGCAGTGACTTGCATGTACAAATGCCAATTTCATTTGCAACTGCCACTATCGGTGGTGATATTGAGGTGCCAACTTTATCGGGTCGCGTAGAGTTCCCAATTCCTGAGGGAACCCAAACCGGAAAAACTTTCCGTTTGCGCAATAAGGGCATTAAAGGTTTGCGTTCTACGATGGTTGGGGATTTATTTGTGCACGTTGTAGTCGAAACCCCTGTCAAATTGACTGAAGAACAAAAAAAGCTATTGCAAAAGTTTGATGAAAGTCTAAAGTCTGGGGGCGATAAACATAATCCCCATCAAAAAGGATGGTTTGACGGACTAAAAAGCTTTTTTAGTTGAGCTTGAGAAAAAGTCTTATTGAAGTTAGCCGGCAAAGCCGTGTTCAGGGCCTGGAAATTTTCCAGATTTCACTTCTCGAACATAGGCTTTGACTGCGGCCTCAATAGAGGAATGGCCATCCATAAAATTTTTTACAAATTTTGGTGGTTTACCAGGGCTAATGCCAAGCATATCTTGCAAAACCAAGACTTGTCCTGAGCAGTCAGGACCCGCACCAATTCCAATCGTTGGAATGGAAAGTGATTCAGTAATCTGTTTTCCAAGTGATGATGGGATAGCTTCGAGCACAATCATTTGTGCGCCCGCTTGTTCGCAAGCAATGGCTTGCTCTAGCATTAGGCTGGCAGCATCTTTTGATTTACCTTGAACCTTATAGCCACCCAAAAGATGAACTGATTGCGGAAGCAGGCCTAAGTGAGCACAAACTGGAACACTGCGCTCTACCAAATACTGAATAATTTCAATCTGCCAATCTCCGCCTTCAAGTTTGACCATATCAGCCCCAGCGCGCATAAGCTGCGCAGCTGACTCCAATGCTTGGAGTGGTTCGCCATAGCTGGCAAAGGGAAGGTCGGCAATAACGAATGCATGAGTATTAGCGCGCGCAACGCATGCAGTGTGATATGCCATTTGCTCCACCGTAACTGGGGTTGTACTGCTATGACCTTGAATCACATTACCAAGTGAATCCCCGATAAGAATGCTTTCTACTCCGCAACGATTGAGCAATGCTGACATGGTTGAATCGTATGCAGTCAGCATAGTCATTTTCTCTCCTTCTGCATACATGGAGAGTAATTTGGAAATTGTGATTGGCTTATCGCCTTGTAAGTAACCCATGGCGAGAGTTTAATGAATTAATGCGAGGATTGGCTATAAACCGCTTTTTCACCGCAATTACAGTTGCGACAGGGCAGTTTTTCGATACGCTGATTGGCAACTTGGGGTAGATAGGCCTTTAATTCGCCAAATTTTGGCAGGAAAAAATCAGGTGCAATTTCAAGTAAGGGCAAAAGTACAAATGAACGTTCAATGATTTTGGGGTGCGGGAGTGTCAGCTCTGAATCGTCCTGTGAGACACCTTCAAATGACAAGATATCCAAATCTAAAGTGCGGGGCGCATTTTCATATGGACGTTCACGACCAAATTCTTGTTCCACAGCCTGACAGACATGGAGTAGACCGTAGGGACTGAGTTGAGTTTCAATCTCAATCACTGCATTGATATAGTCGCCACCAGTAGCTTGATAAGGAGCGCTTTGATAGAAGCAACTTTTTGCGAGGATCTGAAGTTCACAGCGTTGTGCAAGGCAAATAATTGCGTCAGTAATTAGCTGACGCGTATCTCCTATATTGCCGCCAAATCCAATAAATGCTCGGGCCATGCTTATTCCAAACAAAAGATAAATCGATTCCCAACGTTCGGATTACTTTACTGAATTTTGCCCAAGTCTGCTTAACTTGTTGCGGGTTCTGCTGGGGCTGCAGTCTTGGGTTTTCTACGGCGGCGTCGCTTTGTAGGTAAGGCACTAGCTCCGGAATTACCGGAGTCTTTTTTGGCGCTGGCCATAAGCGCTTCTTGGCCAGAGGGGTCCGACTCAATAAAGTTAGTCCACCACTCACCTAAATCAGGGTTTAGTTCCCTGGCAGCGCAGCGTAGCAACATAAAATCATAGGCCGCCCTAAAACGAGGTGATTCTATGAGGCGGTAAGGGTAGCGACCTACCCGTTTTTCAAAGCGAGGTTGCATTGACCAGATTTCCCGCATATCGCTCTCAAAACGACGCTGGATAACCATGCCGCTACTCTGGCTTGCAATTGTCTCGTCCATAGCGTCTAAAAGAGCGGGGACATTGGAGCTCCCTTTAGCAATATTTTTTTTCCAATTGTGTAGGAGATCGGGCCACAAGAGAGTGGCAAATAGAAATCCTGCGGAGACGCCTTTCCCGGCCTGGATACGTTGATCAGTATTGGCTAGCGCAATACGTACAAAATCTTTTGGCCCGCTAGATCCTTCTTTGTTATCCAAAATTTGATCTAGGAGCGGTAAGAGTCCATGGTGTAAACCCGCATCACGCAAGCCTTGAATAGCTGCCCATGAATAACCAGACATCAAAAGCTTGAGGATTTCATCAAAAAGTCGGGCTGATGGTACGTCATGAATCAATTTTCCCAACTTGGCGATTGGAGCGAGTGTTGCCTCGTCCAAAGTAAATCCAGTTTTGGCGGCAAATCGAATGGCCCTGAGCATTCGAATTGGATCCTCGCGATAGCGTTTGGCGGGGTCGCCAATCATGCGCAAGGTTTTCTTTTGCATGTCTGCCATGCCGCCGTGATAGTCGAGTACGGTTTCAGAGGCGGGATCATAGTACATGGCATTAATACTGAAATCACGACGGGCCGCATCTTCATGTTGACTGCCCCATACGTTATCGCGCAAGATGCGGCCATTTTCAGCAATGTGCTCTCCGGCATTTTCAAGAAGGGCGCGAAAGGTAGAAACTTCAATTATTTCTGGCTGGCCTTTGCCAAAGAAAGTAACGTGCACTATCTGAAAGCGACGGCCAATTAAGCGCGCCTTACGAAAAAGTTTTTGCACTTGCTCTGGGGTGGCATTGGTTGCCACATCGAAATCTTTAGGGCTAATGCCTAGAACCAAGTCTCGAACAGCGCCGCCAACGATAAAGGCTTCGTATCCAGCGTTTTGTAGGGTTTGAGTAACCTTGATAGCATTTTTGGAGAGCAGATTTGGGTCAATCCGATGAGATTTTTTTGCGATACGCTTAGGTGCGCCAGAGGTATGTGCCGCAGTGTGCCGGACCATGGGGTCGCGACGCAGAATTCGTTTAATAAATTTTGTAATCATGCAAACAGTTCAAGTATGGGCCAGTTGCGTCTCTTGGCTTCCTCACGTAGGCGAGCATCTGGATTGGTGGCAACTGGATTACTCACTTTTTCGAGAAGAGGTAAGTCATTCATCGAATCTGAGTAGAAGTAGCTATAGGGTAGCCTCCCAAGTTCTAGGTTTTGACTGCTAAGCCAATCATCTACTCGTTGAATTTTCCCCTCCTTAAAGCTCGGAATTCCTTTTACTTCTCCTGTGAAATTAGCAAGGGGATTGTCATTTAGAGTTGCAGGCTCTGTTGCAACCAAATGCTCAATACCAAACCTTTCCACAATGGGGCGAGTGACAAAACTATTGGTGGCCGTTACAACACAACAGAGATCACCAGCATCTTGATGACGCTTGACCAAATCAAGCGCCGATTGTCTAAGTTGCCCGGTAATCACTTCTTTCATGAAGGCATCATGCCATTCTTTTAATTGAGAACGAGAGTGTTCAGAAAGGGGCTTTAATGCAAAACGCAGAAACTCGTGGATATTGAGCTTGCCATCCTTGTAGTCTTGATAAAAACGTTCGTTCTGTTCTGCATAGAATTGGCTATCAACTACACCTATGCGGGCCAAAAATTGCCCCCACTCATAATCGCTATCGCAGGGAAGGAGGGTGTGATCTAAATCGAAGAGGGCTAGTTGAGTCATGAATCTTTATTTTGGCTGCAGCAGTTCTCGAACTAGAGGAAGCGTTACAGCACGTTTGGTTTCAAGTGAATAAGCGTCCAAAGCATCAATCAAGGCCATGAGGTTGGGCATATCGCGGTAAAAACGATTGAGCAACCAGGGCAATACCTCTGGCGATAAAACCAAGCCTCGTGCTTGGGCCGCTTGTTCTAAAGCTTGTATTTTCTCATCATCGCTCAAAAGGTGGGTTTGAAAAATCATGCCCCAGCCCAAACGGGTTCGCAGGTCCTCTCTGAGGTTTAATGCCCCCGGAGCAGCATTGCCTGCCATCAAGATGTGGATGCCCTTACTTTGTTGAATTTCATTCAAAATTCGAAACAAAGACGCTACTTGTCGCTCATCAAGACGATCAACGTCATCAACTGTAATTACCGAGATTTGATCGCTAGCGCTTAATTTAGGTAGCTTCTCTTCCAGCTTTACCCATGAAATCGGCTCATTGGGATTTAATGAAAAACATTGAAGCCCTAATTGTTTTGCGCAATTACTGATGGAATCTAGTAAGTGGGTTCGTCCAGAGCCCTCTGGGCCCCACCAATAGATCCATCGGCTATTTAAGGCATTGCCATTTTGAATGGCTTGAGAATTTGCTTCCCAAGACTTCACTAAATCCTGGAGAGTGGAATGGAGAGCGAGATTGGCGCCAGTTAAAAAGTTATTGAGACTTGGAGCTGGTGCATGACTAATATCGAGTGCAAATTGACGCGGGAGTGAAGAGCTATTCATTGCGACTAAGAGTTATTTTTGGTACCACGAGCTCTGGGTATACCGTGACCAGCCATATTGCAAAAGCACAAGGCTAACTGCACTGATTGGCAGTGCTAGTAACACTCCAAAAAATCCAAATAGTTTGCCAAATAGCAGCAAAGCAAAAAGAACTGCTACGGGATGTAGGCCAATGCGCTCACCCACAAGACGAGGTGTCAGAAAGAATCCCTCGATGAATTGACCAAGTCCATAAAGTACCAGTACACCAATGATGGCGCTTCCCGGACCAAATTGTAAAAGTGCTGCAAGTAATGCCAAAGTAAAGCCGAGAGTAATGCCAATATAGGGAATAACAATCATCAGCGCTGTAAATACCCCTAATGCCACCGCCCCCTTAACTCCAATAATACTCAGGCCAGTACTATAAAAAAGGGACATGATAGAGATCACAATGAGCATGCCACGAAGATATTGAGACAACAAGCCGTCGGTATGCATGGCAAGATGATGCACTGTTTCTTGCGCCCGAACAGGAACTATCTTTTTGACTAAGGCAAAAAAATGATTCCAATCAATTAATAAATAAAACATCACAAAGAGGATGAGGACGGCATTCACGAATCCGGCGATGACAGAGCTTCCAGATACCAGCACAGTCTCTAAGGTAGTGGACATGAGTGCATCGGAGTTATCGGTTAAGTGCTCAGTAATCTTTTGAGTTGCACTAGATTTGAGGGTAGCCCAATCAAGATTGATATGAAATTCAACCAATTTAGGATCAAGCCAAGATTGGGTATTTTGAATCCATAGTGGTAACTGAGTTTTAATGAGGGGTATTTCTGTTTTAAGAAGGGAAATAAATAGGCTCAAAATCAAAAATATGACCGCAAGGCCCAAAATCATGGCAATTCCAGCGGCAAGGGCGCGGGGTAGTTGATGCCTCTCAAGCCACAAACAAACTGGGCGTAAGGCATAAGCCAGAATAAATGCGGTCAGAAAAGGGGTAAAAATTTCAGCCATCTTGCTTTAATCCTCTAGAATTCAATGATTCTACCGACCAAGTAGTGTTTTTTACTAATTCTCTATCTCTGCCATGAACTCATCTACCAATTCTTCCGAAAAAGGCCTTTCCTACCGTGACGCAGGCGTCGATATCGATGCTGGTGATGATTTGGTGGATCGTATTAAGCCTTTGGCCAAAAAAACCATGCGCGAGGGTGTATTAGCTGGAATCGGGGGATTTGGAGCCCTATTTGAGGTCCCCAAGCGTTATAAAGAGCCGGTTTTAGTCTCGGGCACCGATGGTGTTGGCACTAAGCTGCGTTTAGCTTTTGAATGGAATCGCCACGATACGATTGGACAGGATCTAGTGGCTATGAGTGTCAATGACATCTTAGTGCAAGGTGCAGAGCCCCTATTTTTCTTGGATTATTTCGCTTGCGGTAAGTTAACAGTTGATACGGCAGCTACAGTGGTAGCTGGTATTGCTCATGGTTGCGAGTTATCCGGGTGCGCCCTTATTGGTGGTGAAACTGCTGAGATGCCAGGCATGTACCCCCCAGGCGAATATGATTTGGCTGGCTTTGCTGTCGGCGCCGTTGAAAAATCCAAAATCATTACTGGCGCGACGATTGTTCCTGGTGATGTAGTAGTGGCGATTGGCTCTAGTGGTGCGCACTCGAATGGATACTCACTGGTGCGTAAGATTATTGAGCGGGCTGGCGCCAAACCAACAGATGACTTAGGCGGTCGCTCACTAGGGGACGTGGTGATGGCTCCTACGCAAATTTATGTCAAACAACTGCTCAAGTTGGTTTCACAAATCAATGTTAAAGGCATGGCGCACATTACTGGGGGTGGTTTAGTGGATAACGTGCCGCGTGTACTTCCAGAAAATACTCAAGCTGTATTACATCGGGATAGCTGGCAAATGCCTGAGCTCTTCCGTTGGTTGCAAATGAAGGGCGGGGTTGCAGATGCGGAGATGGTCCGTGTATTTAACTGCGGCATTGGTATGGTGGTGATTGTCTCCGCAGATCAAGCTGAAGCTGCTATCAAATCTCTTCAGTCAGAAGGATTAAAGGCATGGACAGTTGGTGAGGTTGTGGAGCGTCCAGCTGGCGCAGCACAAACTATTGTCATCTAGGCTTGACTGCTTAAATTCTGTTTACAGTACTCAAGCGCTGCCTTGAGTTCATTTGAGTTAAATGGGTCAAATATTTTTCGGCCAGAGATGGCGCGTAACCAGGTGAGTTGTCTTTTGCCAAGTTGTCTGGTGGCTGCTAGTGCCTTGTAGCGCATTTGCTCCCAATCTACATGACCATCTAGATATTCCCATACTTGTCTGTATCCAACCGATCTAATCGCGGGTAAGTCTGCGTGAAGATTGGGGTTGCTTTTTAACTTCTGCACTTCATCGATTAAGCCGCCAGTAAGCATTTGATCGAAGCGTTTCTCAAGATTTTGATGAAGGCGTGCGCGATCACTAGGCTCTAATGAAACTAGATTAATCCAATGGGGAATTGCTGAGCCTTCTCTGCCGTCTTCACTAGGTGAGTCTGCTAATAAAGCAGACATTGGTTTTCCGGTAATCTCGTAAATCTCAAGGGCACGTTGCACTCGTTGTGAGTCATTAGCTTGCAAACGTATGGCAGTTTGCGGATCGACTGTGGCTAATAAAGCATGCATAGCAGGCCAGCCTATCTGCTTGCCTTGCTCATCAAGACGAGACCGAATTTCGGGGTTTGCTGGGGGTAATGTGGAGAGACCGTGGGCCCAGGCACGCCAATACAACATCGTTCCGCCTACCACTACGGGGATATTGCCACGTCCTCGGATTTCAAGACAGAGTTGCTTGGCGTCTTTAGCAAAGTGCGCCGCTGAATAAGTCTCTGTTGGTTCGAGGATATCAATTAGATGATGTTTAACTTCAGCCTGTTCGGCGGGAGTTGGCTTAGCACTACCGATGTCGAGTCCTCGATAGACTAATGCTGAATCCATGCTGATGAGTTCAAGTGTTAAACCGATGGATTTTGCATGCTTAGCTAAAGACATCGCTAGATGCGTTTTGCCTGAGCCTGTAGGGCCAACAATACAGAGGGTTGATGGCTGATCTAAGGTATGCGCAGGCTGAATGTAGGGTTCAGATTGCATTACTCATTTTAGTGCAGCTTAGTTTGACTTTCTAAGGTAGCAATATGCTCCCGTATGTCTGCTGCATCTTCTGCTCCAGGCATTTCACTCAAATACCGATGCATATCTTCAAGCGCTGGACGTACGTATTCTAGTTGCGCAAAGATTAAACCGCGGTCACGAATTTCCTCTATTGAGTCAGGCAGCAAAATGACTAAACGCTCTTGAATACCAAGCAGTCTTTCCCAGCGCTCATGTTCTGAATAAATCAATTTGAGGTTTCTTAAAAAACGCGACAAAATTTCTCGTGAGCTTGAAGCGCGCAAGAATATATTTAGCGGAAGACTCAATTCACCGCGATAACCCTTCGCATCCAAATAGGGATCAAGCATTTCTTGGAGCTGATT
>JALRHB010000047.1 GCA_023253245.1 Polynucleobacter sp.
AATTAATGCCGGTGTTAGAGCCGAAGGTTTAACATACTCTAAATTTATTAATGGATTAACTAAGTGTG
This sequence comes from Polynucleobacter sp., assembly GCA_023253245.1. Lineage (GTDB taxonomy): Bacteria > Pseudomonadota > Gammaproteobacteria > Burkholderiales > Burkholderiaceae > Polynucleobacter. The sequence goes on from JALRHB010000047.1 coordinate 69, forward strand.
GAATTACTATTGATAGAAAAATTCTTGCAGAAATTGCTTATGATAGTCCAGAGGCATTTAAAACAATAGTTCAAAAAGCTCAATCTGCTTTAAATTAATCCCTATTGTTTTTATTTCTTTAAGAAATAATCTGTATTCATGTCTGATATTAAAAAAATTAAAGAAGAATTTCTTAATAAATTGCAGGGTGATTTAAGTTTATCTGAAGTTAATCAAATTAAATCAGATTTGTTTGGTAAAAATGGAATTATTTCACTTGAGTTTAAAAAAATTGGCCAGATACAAGAGAGTGAAAGAAAAAAATTTGCATCTGATTTAAATGAGATAAAAAATATTTTACAGAATCAAATTGATTTTAAGATTAATAAAATTGAAGAGCTTGAGATAAATGAGAAGCTTAATAAAGAAAAAGTAGATGTAACACTTCCTTCAAGACCATATTTAAAAGGAAAAATTCATCCGGTATCACAAACTATAGATGAAATATCATCTATTTTTTCAGAAATTGGTTTTAGTGTTGAAGAAGGACCTGATGTAGAAAATGAATATAACAATTTTACTGCATTAAATACACCAGATAATCATCCAGCAAGAGATATGCATGACACTTTTTATCTTGATGAAGCTAAAGAATTATTGTTGAGAACTCACACTTCTCCAGTTCAAATTAGGACTATGCTTAGTGAAAAACCTCCTTATAAAATTATTGCTCCCGGAAGAACATATAGATGCGATAGTGATCAAACGCATACGCCTATGTTTCATCAGCTGGAAGGTCTCTATGGATTGCGGAAAGCGTTTCATTTGCCGATCTCAAGGGTGTTTATACCGATTTCCTGAGAACCTTTTTTGAAACCAATGAGCTTCATGTTCGCTTCCGCCCATCGTATTTTCCATTTACAGAGCCTTCCGCTGAAATCGATATGGCCTTCGGTAGCGGCAAGCTTGCCGGCCGGTGGCTAGAGATCTCAGGTGCAGGGCAGGTTCATCCAAATGTATTGCGTAATATGGGTATTGATCCAGAGCGTTACACAGGTTTTGCCTTTGGTTCTGGTTTAGAGCGTTTAACCATGTTGCGTTACGGCGTTGATGATTTACGCCTTTTCTTTGAGAACGATTTGCGTTTCTTGGCGCAGTTCCCTGCATAACAACATCACCAATATCATTTTTTAGATCGCGCTATGCAATTTTCTGAATCTTGGCTCCGTCAATATGTAAACCCATCACTCGACAGTGATGCGCTGGGTCATGCAATGACCATGGCTGGTTTAGAGGTTGAAGAGCAGCATTCAGTTGCTCCAGCTTTTACTAAGATTGTGGTTGCGCAGATTTTGTCTGCCGAACAACATCCTGACGCTGACCGTTTGCGAGTGTGCAAGGTAGACGCTGGTACCGGCCAAGAGTTGCAGATTGTGTGTGGTGCACCGAATGCCCGTGCTGGTATTAAAGTTCCTTGCGCTTTAGTTGGGGCACAATTGCCTCCAGCGGAGGAGGGTGGTAAGCCTTTCATGATCAAATTAGGCAAACTCCGTGGCGTTGAGAGTCAAGGCATGTTGTGTTCAGGCCGTGAGCTTGGCTTGGGTGATGATCACCAAGGTATTTTGGAGTTACCAGAAGATGCTCCAGTTGGCGAAGATATTCGTCAGTATCTCAATTTGGATGATCAAATCTTTGTCATCAAGTTGACCCCTAATAAAGCTGATTGTTTATCGTTGATCGGCATGGCTCGTGAAGTATCGGCAATTACCGGTGCGACATTGTGTGCTCCTAAGTGGAATCCTGCAAACGTCACTATTGCCGATAAGCTCTCAGTAAGCATTGAAAACCCAGATCTCTGTGGTCGCTTTGCTGGCCGGGTTATTCGTGGTGTTAATTCAAAGGCGAAAACACCAGACTGGATGGTTCAGCGTTTATCCAATGCTGGTCAACGTAGCATTTCAGCTTTAGTCGATATCTCAAATTACATCATGCTAGAAATGGGTCAGCCCACTCACGTATTTGATATCGACAAAATCTCTGGCGACTTATCTGTCCGTTGGGCTAAGCCTGGTGAAACCCTTGAGCTACTTAATGGACAGACGGTGACTTTGCAGGGCCCTGATTCAGCCGGGAAAATACAGGATGCCGGGGTAGTTGCCGATCAAACGGGCCCAATTGCTTTGGCTGGAATCATGGGTGGTAATCACTGTGCTGTAACTGATGACACACAAAATATTTATGTTGAAGCGGCTTACTGGCAGCCTCAGGCAATTCAGGGGCGTGCACGTCGTTTTAATTTCAGTACAGATGCGGCTCATCGTTTTGAGCGAGGAGTAGACCCGCAAAATACCGTCAATTGTCTTGAATATTTAACCGCCTTGATTGTGGAAGTTTGTGGTGGCCAAGTTGGCCCAATAGACGATCAAATCTTAGCTATTCCTGAGCGTAAGCCAGTTAGCATGCGCTTAGCGCGTGCCGAGCAGGTAATTGGCATCCCACTGACCAAAGACGTGGTTGCGGATGTTTTCAAACGCCTTGGCTTTGAATTTACCTTAGGCCTCAATAATGTATTTGAAGTTAGGCCTCCAAGCTATCGTTTTGATATTGAAATTGAGGAAGACCTCATTGAGGAAGTCGCACGGATGTACGGCTTTGAAAATATTCCAGATACACCGCCTGTAGCATCTCTAAAAATGAGCGCTCAGGCAGAGGCTAAGCGAGGCGTGCATTTATTGCGCCAACGTTTGGCCTTGGAAGGCTATCAAGAGGCTGTTAATTTTGGCTTTACAGATTTAGAGAGTGAGCAAGGTATAACCGGTGCTACTGAGCAAGAAGTCATCAAGGTGCTTAATCCAATTGCTAGCCAGTATGGGGTAATGCGTAGCAATCTTTGGGGCGGTTTACTGGCTAACCTCAAGTCCAATCTGAATCGTGGTGCAGCTCGTGTACGACTATTTGAAGCTGGTCGCGTGTTTAAGCGAGATCAGAGTATTTCAGAGGAGGCTGGCAAGGTAGCTGGGTTTTCTCAGCCACAACATTTAGGGGGGCTGGCCTACGGTTCTAGTTTTCCAGAACAATGGGCAAGTCCAACACGTACTGTGGATTTCTTTGATATGAAAGGCGATCTTCAAAGGGCTTTGGATCCATTGCATTTCACAACTGTTGCCCAGGTTCATCCAGCCTTACATCCTGGACGGAGTGCAAAAATCTGGCTCAAGACTTCAAAAGGTCAGCTTGATATTGGTTGGATAGGGGAGTTGCATCCGGGTCTTCAGCAAGCTTATGAATTTCCTCAGGCGCCTATTCTTTTTGAATTGGATCTTGAGGCAATTCAAAATATTGGCATTCCGCAACCCGAAGAGCTCAGCAAGTTTCCTGCAGTACAGCGGGATTTGGCGCTTGTAGTCAAGCAAGATGTATCAGCACAATCCCTGGTTGATGCTATGGTTGCGTGCAAACAAGTTTTTGTGAAGCGTATTGAGCTTTTTGATGAATTCAAACCAAAAGCTGGATCAAGCAGTATGTCGGATGATGAAAAAAGTTTGGCATTTCGCATTACCTTGCTCAACCCGCAAGAAACAATGCATGATGCGCAAATTGAAGTGGTTATGGCCGCTTTACTGAAGTCTTTGGAAAAAAATTGCGCAGCTCGTCTGCGCTAGGTTTAGTATTGAACTTAAAAATCAAAATGAGCGCGCCCAAATGAATAATTTAGCGAATAACGATACCGTTACCAAAAATGAATTATCTGAAGCACTATTTGACCAGGTCGGACTCAATAAGCGTGAAGCAAAGGATATGATTGATGCCTTTTTTGATCGCATTGGCCAGTCCCTGGAGTCTGGAGTAGAGGTAAAAATTTCAGGGTTCGGAAATTTTCAGTTGCGCAACAAATCAGCTCGTCCAGGACGCAATCCAAAGACAGGTCAAATGATCCCCATTGCTGCGCCACGTGTAGTTACTTTTCATGCCAGTCAAAAACTCAAGGATGTAGTTGAGTCACATGCTCGAGAAAACAGTATTTGATTCTGGGTCGATGCTGCCAAGTTCGCAGCTTCCTCCTATACCTTCAAAGCGATATTTCACCATTGGTGAGGTAGCTGATCTATGTGGAGTTCGTTCCCATGTTTTGCGTTATTGGGAGCAAGAGTTCTCCCAGTTAAGTCCTCAAAAGCGCCGTGGTAATCGTCGCTACTATCAACACCATGAGGTTGTTTTAATACGTAAGATTCGTTCCTTGTTGTATGAAGAGGGCTTTACTATTAGCGGTGCTCGCAATCGCTTAGACGAAGCACGTGGAGAGTTACGCTTGCGTGATGAGTTACTAGCTGTTCTCCAAATTCTCTCTAAATAGTTACTGATACAATTTTGTTTTCGTCGGGGCGTAGCGCAGCCTGGTAGCGTACATGCATGGGGTGCATGTGGTCGGAGGTTCAAATCCTCTCGCCCCGACCATTGATCTCTAGTTATCCCTTCAATATCTCGCTTGTTATGTCTTCAAATCAAAAGAATACAACTTACTTTGGCTTAACTATTCCATTTCTTGCGCACCTTGGAGTTGTGCCTGAATATGCCGAAGCAGGTAAGTCTCGCATTAGCCTTGAAATCAAACCTGAGTTCGAGAATAGTTTTCATATTGCTCATGGTGGTGTGGTTATGACCTTGCTTGACTTTGCCATGGGGGCTGCTGCCCGTAGCACCACTAACCAGCCCCTAGGTGCAATGACAATTGATATGAGCGTGAGTTTCTTGCGTCCCAGCACTGGCAAGATTGTTGTTGAGGGGACAGTGCTTAAGTCTGGTAAAACTATTCATTATTGTGAGGCGATTGTCTTAAATGCAGTAGGTGAAATTAGTGCTAAGGCCAGCGGCACTTTTATGTTGAGAAGATAAAGACCCGCATTAAATAACATATATATTATTTATAATAGTTATTAATTAAAATATTTTTAGTTTATATAAACCTGTGATTTATATGGGATTATATTTTTCATCCAATATATATCTATTATTGAAAATATTTAGATATAATATTTGCTCAGTAATAATTAATTGTTATCTGATATAACAACTATTTGGAGAAATTAACCCATGTCTTCTTATAAAGAACTTTTAGCTCAACGTGAGTTACTAGATAAACAAATCAAAGAAGCAATTCAACGCGAAAAAGCAGATGGAATTGCCAAAGCTAAGTTGATTATTGAGCAGTATCAATTAACTGCTGCTGATTTATTTAGTCGTAAGGCTGGTGCAAAAAGCAGTGGTGGAAAGGTTGCCCCAAAATATCGCAATCCTGCGACAGGGGAAACTTGGACCGGCCGTGGTAAAGCTCCAAAGTGGATAGAGGGTAGAGATCGCAGTAACTTTGTTATATAAGTGATTGATTTAAAAGACTTATTTGAATTTAAGGCTGATCGGTAATTGGATCAGCCTTTTTACTACAAATATCTAAACGGTTTAACCGCATTTTCGATTTAGAGCTGCAATGAAAATAGGCTCTAAGAGGTGGTGTCTATTTTCTGCCCCAGGGCCAGCTTCAAGCTCAGGATTTGTAGCGGGGTAAGCGATTATCAGGGGATTTTGGTCTATCAGACCATTTTCTAATTCTGCCTTGAGAATCTGCGGGTGCTGGGATCTTACGCCAGTAGTATTTTCATCGGCTAGGCCCATAACCCCGGGATGAAGATTGATAAATCCTTCATCCACCAGTATTGGTATTCCTTGAGTATCCTTATTATTACTAAGGTAATGAATAAGGTGTACCTGTTCCACGGGCGGTATTAGGGCATCCAAAAAGATTAAGTCTGGGGCAATGGAAACTGCCTTCATTAAGCCTTCTAGGCTATCCACAGAAATCTCCATTTCCACCTTTAATTGCCAGTTTTGAATTGATTCTAATAATTCTTGGCTATTTTCAATTCTTCTAAAGATGCCCATTGCAATGCAATTTTGAGTGGTTTTTTGGCGCATTGCTCTTTTTCGACGCGCCAATTGCTGATCAAGGGAGCTCGCCAGGATACGTCTATGTCCCCCACGTGTTTTCCAGGCGATTAATTCTCCTAATTCAACCATTTTTTGTACCGTTCCGAGGGAAACCTGCAAAACTTTAGCGCTTTGCCTGGTGCTCAAATATTCCATATCAGGGGTAATTTCTTTCATATTTCCTTTTTTAGAATGTTCTTTTGAAGATTTAGAGAATAAAAAGCAAATTTGGTGAAATCTGTCGGGGTGGCCTTAAAGCAAGGTAGGAAAATTCTTATTCTTTGGCCGTGTGAAGGAAAACCTTTCTAAGATGGCCCAATTAGGGAAAGTCCTTTATGCATCAATGGTTAATCGTGTTAAATTATTGGTGTTGTATACGTATTTGCACAGATCAATCCGCAAACTGGTAGAGCTAGGGATCGGATGGTTTTAACCACAGTTTTTATTCGGGAAACCCGATGAAAGGTGAGCATCATGATGCAGGATCAAAGAGATAACTCCTATCTCTTCGGCGGAAACGCACCCTATGTAGAGGAACTCTACGAATCCTATTTGCACGATCCGGCTTCCGTAGCTGATCACTGGCGAGATTATTTTGATAATGTGAAACAAGTTCCTGCTGTTGATGGTTCATCAAGAGCGGATATAGCTCATGGTCCTATTGTTGCTTCTTTTGCAGAGCGTGCTAAGCAGGGCCCTATTAGAACTGTTTCTGCTGATTCGGCAGATTCCGAAATGGGACGTAAGCGAGTTGCAGTTCAGCAGTTGATTGCCGCTTACCGTAATGTCGGTAATCGCTGGGCAGATATAGATCCTTTGAAGCGCAGTGAGCGCCCAGATATTCCTGAGCTTGATCCTGCTTTTTACGGCTTTACTGATGGCGATATGGATATCGTCTTTAATACCAGTAATACCTTCTTCGGTAAAAATGAAATGACCCTGCGTGATTTGCTGCAGGCTCTCCGACAAACATACTGTGGCACTTTAGGCGCAGAGTACATGTTCATTGCTGACCAAAAGATTAAAAAATGGTGGCAAGAAAAATTGGAGTCTATTCGTTCTACCCCTCACTTTAATGTAGATCAAAAGCGTCAAATTTTAGATCGCGTTACTGCGGCTGAAGGTCTTGAGCGTTATCTGCAAGCTAAATACGTAGGTCAAAAACGTTTTTCTCTTGAGGGTGGTGAAAGTTTTATTGCCTGTATGGATGAGTTGATTCGTGAGGCTGGAGCCAAAGGCGTACAAGAGATTGTGATTGGTATGGCGCACCGCGGTCGTCTAAATGTTCTTGTTAATACCCTTGGCAAAATGCCCACGGATTTATTTGCTGAGTTTGAGCATAAAGGTCCAGAAACATTACCAGCAGGTGATGTGAAGTATCACCAAGGTTTCTCAAGTGATATTTCAACCCCTGCAGGTCCTGTGCATTTATCACTAGCTTTTAATCCATCGCACCTAGAAATCGTAAATCCTGTTGTTGAAGGTTCTGCACGAGCTCGTATGGAGCGTCGTGGCGATATGTTGGGTGAGCAGGTAATGCCTGTGCTAGTTCATGGTGACGCTGCTATTGCAGGTCAGGGTGTCATGCAAGAAACTTTGGCCATGTCTGAGGTGCGCGGCTACTCCACCGGTGGCACTGTACATATTGTGATTAACAACCAGATTGGCTTTACTACTTCTGATCCTCGCGATTTACGTTCAAGCTTATATTGCACTGACATCATGAAGGTTGTGGATGCACCCGTGTTGCATGTGAACGGGGATGATCCTGAGGCGGTTGTTTTGGCAACAAAATTGGCGGTTGAGTTTCGTACCCAGTTTCACAAAGATGTAGCGATTGATATTGTTTGCTTTAGAAAGTTGGGTCATAACGAGCAAGATACTCCTGCAATGACACAGCCATTGATGTACAAAATTATCGCCGCTCACCCAGGAACTCGTAAGCTCTATGCTGATAAGTTAGAGGCGCAAGGCGTTGTACCAGTCGGTACTGGCGATTTGATGGTTAAGGAGTACCGCGCCGCTATGGATGCTGGTAAGCAAACTTCTGATCCCGTATTGAGCAATTTCAAGGGTAAGTTTGCTGTTGATTGGTCACCATTTTTAAATAAGAAATGGACGGATGAGGCTGATACAGCCATTCCTTTAACAGAGTGGAAGCGCTTAGCTGAGAGAGTTGCCACGGTTCGCGAGGGCTTTCAGGTTCACCCGCTTGTTGAGAAGGTTTTAAAAGACCGTGCTGCAATGGGTCGAGGTGAAATCAATGTTGACTGGGGCATGGGTGAACATATGGCTTTTGCTTCCCTAGTTGCAAGTGGATATCCAGTGCGTTTATCTGGCGAGGATAGTGGTCGTGGCACCTTTACCCATCGTCATGCGGTACTGCACAATCAAAGCCGTGAAAAATGGGATAAGGGCGTTTATATTCCCTTAAGACATATCGCCAAGGATCAAGCTCCATTTCTAGTAATTGATTCAATTTTGTCAGAGGAAGCTGTACTTGGTTTTGAATATGGATATGCCTCTGCTGAGCCTAACACGCTTACCATTTGGGAAGCTCAGTTTGGTGATTTTGCCAACGGCGCTCAAGTAGTGATCGATCAATTCATCGCATCAGGTGAGGTGAAGTGGGGTCGTGCTAACGGCTTGGTCATGATGTTGCCTCATGGTTATGAAGGCCAGGGTCCAGAGCACTCATCTGCGCGTCTTGAGCGTTTTATGCAGTTATGCGCTGATACCAATATGCAAGTGATTCAGCCAACGACTGCCTCTCAGATCTTCCATGTATTGCGTCGTCAAATGATTCGGCAGTTCCGCAAGCCTTTGATCTTGCTGACTCCCAAATCATTGCTACGCAATAAGGAAGCGTCTTCCCCATTGACGGAGTTCACAAAGGGCGGTTTCCAAACAATCTTGCCTGAGCGTGATGAAACTATTGACCCTAAAAAAGTGACTCGCTTGATCATGTGTTCAGGAAAGGTCTACTACGATCTTGCTAAGACACGAACTGATAAAAAGCAGGACGAAGTTGCCATTATTCGCCTGGAGCAACTTTATCCATTCCCGCATAAAGCATTAGCTGCGGAATTGAAAAAATATCCAAATTTGGAAGAGGTGGTTTGGTGCCAAGATGAGCCACAAAATCAAGGTGCCTGGTTCTTTGTTCAGCACAATATTTTGGAGAATATGTCTGATGGCATGAAGTTGGCTTATGCGGGCCGTCCCGCATCGGCCTCTCCTGCATGCGGATATGCTCATCTCCACCAAGATCAACAGAAGTCTCTTCTCACTGCGGCATTTGCAAAATTAAAGGGTTATGTCATAACGAAATAATCGTAGACATCACCTTCATACAAACACTAAATAGGAATAATCATGGCTATTTTTGAAGTTAAAGTCCCCCAACTCTCCGAGTCAGTAGCTGAAGCTACATTGTTGCAATGGAAAAAGAAAGTTGGCGATGCTGTCGGTCAAGATGAGATCTTGATTGAAATCGAAACAGACAAAGTTGTTTTAGAAGTTCC
>JALRHB010000048.1 GCA_023253245.1 Polynucleobacter sp.
CTGACAACCAACTTTGGATTTGCCAAACTCCATTGCAGCCAGCGATCATATGGAGCACGTAAGCGGGCTACTAGCTTAGTATCATCCTCACTACCCCCCCTCAAGATATAAGAGCACAGCGCAGGCGATAAGGTAAATGACAAGATTAGAGAGATGGCCAATGCAATGGCAATGGTAATTGCCATCGGAGCAAACATCTTGCCTTCCATACCTTCCAAAGATAGCAAAGGCATAAACACCAAAATAATAATGCTCACACCAAATAGAACGGGGGTACCCACCTCGGAAGCGGCTTCCAAAATAATGCGGTTTTTAGACTCGCCATTCTTAAGTCGCTCACCTAATTTGGCGAACGTATTCTCAACAACCACGACTGAGCCATCGACCATAATGCCAATCGCAATTGCAAGACCACCTAAGGACATTAAATTAGCAGAAATCCCATAGCGGTTCATGACTAGAAAGGTCAGCAAGGGCGTCAAAATTAGTGTCGCCACTACGATGATGGAAGAGCGCACATCACCTAAAAATAAAAAGAGCAGAATGATGACCAAGATAATGCCTTCGACCAATACCTTTGCCACATTAAACATGGCCGCATTAACCAAGTCAGTACGATCATAAAACGGCACAATCTGCAGGCCATCAGGCAATAACTTACCTTCGTTAATTTCTGCTACTTTTAATTTGATGCGATTAACTACTTCACGAGCGTTACCACCGCGGATCATCTGCATAATGCCTGCCACACTCTCGGTATAGCCATTTTTAATAGCGGCGCCCTGACGGATTTCACTACCGATCGCCACTTCAGCGACATTTTTCACATACACCGGAATACCTTTGACTTCTTTGAGAATAATTTTCTCAATGTCTTCCGGCTTGGTAATTAATCCAACCCCACGAATAAGGTAACGCTCAGCATAGGTTGGAAGTTGGCCACCACCCGAATTCGCATTATTTCTAGCGAGCGCTTCATATACTTCACGCAGACTGACTTGATAGTGACGTAAACGCTCCGGATTGACTAAGACCTGGTACTCACGAGCATACCCGCCTTGAGTATTAATTTCTGCTACCCCTGGAATAGAGCGCAACATCGGCCGAACAATCCAATCTTGAATGACACGACGCTCCTCTAATTCATCTACGGTCAACTCCCTCTTGCCATCGGAGGGGTGATCCAAGGTATATTGGTAGATTTCACCCAAACCCGTCGAGGGAGGCGCTAAAACAGGAGTAATGCCAATTGGCATTTTCGAGGCCACCTCAATCAAACGCTCGGTAACCAACTGCCTTGCAAAATAGAGCTCTGTTTTATCAGTAAACACCAAAGTAATAACAGAAATTCCATTGCGATTAAGGGAGCGCATCTCAGTAAGGCCTGGCAAACCAGTCATCGCTAACTCAATAGGTACCGTAACAAATCGCTCTACCTCTTCTGGCGAACGACCTGGTGCTTCAGACGCAATCTGTACCTGCACATTAGTGACATCCGGAAATGCATCAACTGATAAGCGCTTGGTAGCAAGCAAGCCGGCAATCATTAAGACCAGAGCAATAATGACCACTAAGAGTCGTTGCTGCAGAGAGAGGCGAACAATTTTTTCAATCATGAAAATTAACCGCCACTTAACTGTCTTTTACGCTCAGCGTTTAAATGAAAGGCGCCATTCACAGCAATTTTTTGACCAGCCTTTAAGCCCGAGAGGACTGGGCGATATCCTTTTCCATCCGGACCCAGCTTAACAGCCATCATGCGATAAGTTTCATCATCCTCTTTGACAAAGACATAATCATGATTGTCTTCACGAATCACCGCACTAGTGGGCACCAATAATTTTTCAGCTGGTTGACTTTCAATCATCATGGTTGCCAACATGCCAGGCTTGATCATGCCATCCGGATTGGGCACCTCCATCCGCACCACTACGGTTCGAGTCTGAGGGTTAACAATTGAATCAACATGAGCAACCACCCCTTCAATCTCTGCATTTCTTAGTGCCGGAATGATCAAATTGACCTTCTGACCCTTGTGAATTAAGTAAGAATTACTTTCGGGAATCTCAGATACCGCCCACAAAGTATTTAAATCCGCCACAGTAAATAAAGCATCTGCAGGCTGAACAACTTGACCCTTATTAATCTTTCTCTCGACAATTTCACCTGGAATAGTTGCAATCACATTGTTAATAGATTCAATAACACCAGACTTACCGAGGCGATCAATACTGAGCTGATCCATACCCTGAACACGGAGTTGATCATTGGCAGCACGAAACTCGGCTTTAGCGCTACTAGCCTCAGCCTCACGTTTTTGTAACTCTGCTAAAGCAATCACATCTTCTTTGAACAAAATTCTGGCACGATTAGCAGCTTGGTCCGCTAGTTGACTAGCACTCCTTGCCTTTAAATACGCCAACTGAGATTGGGTCAATTCTGTAGAGGTAATTTTTGCAAGCACATCACCCTGCTTCACTTTTTGACCTGGAATTGCCAAAATTTCTGAGACGCGTCCTGTCACATTGGCGCCAATTCGTGAAAGAAACTGCTCATTAAAATCAACCCGGCCAGATGCACGCAATTCTTCGACGAAAGAGCCCATGTCCACCTCCCCTTCTATGATCATGCTTCGCAAGTCGTCATTCACGATCACGATATTGGGATCCTGCACCGATTTAATAACCGGACTTCTATCAAAAACGTTGAAGTAATTCAAAATAATCAGAAATAAACAAAACCAAGGAAGGTAAAACAAGCCTTTTTGGGCCCATTTGGGACTCTTGTCATATTCAGTGGCGACCCATGGTAGGTGTGAGCTAAACCACTGATGCGTGAACTCATATAAGTCATCTTGGGTTTTGATGACAAGATCTACCCCTTGCTTAGCGTAAACCTTAGCTAATTCTAAATAGCGGGAGTACCAACCCCGACACTTTTCGACAAAGACCTTTAAATCATCCTTCATTGTTTTCCACTCTCAATTTGTGCGATCCACTCTGGGGTCGCCCTTAAACGTTGAATCTCTGTAACAACTGAAGCCAAGTCGAAACGAGCCTTAATTAAGTCATTACGGGCCAAACGAAACGTTCTTTGTGCATCTAAATACTCCAACATACCGCGCTCACCATATCGATAAGACACCTCTGCGATACGACGAGCACTCGCCGCTAACTGCACCACCTCTTGATCCAAAATCTTCACCTGATAACTGGTGATTTGATATAGCTTGTAAGCAGTCTCTAATTGCTGCTCAAGACTTTGGCTTTGGGCATTGAGTTGATTTTTTGCTCTGGATGCGTTGGCTTCTGCCTCAGCAATTTGGCCGCCCTTAAAATCCCAAATCGGGATGCTCACCACCAAGCCATAGAGGCGATCACTAAAGTTAGGGTCGTTGTATTGCTGGGCTTTAAATGACAACTTTGGCAAACGGGAATTTTGCTCAAAACTCAGTTTTGACTCGGTGGCCTCTACCTCTGCTTTGGCTTTTTGCAATTCAGGGCTTTGGGCCTGTAACTCGCTGAGCAAGGCTGGCAAAGGTGGCAAAGTCTCTAATTTTGGTAGTTGCGAGACAACCTCAAAGTCAGCCGGTAATTTGTGCCCAACTGCTTGCCTTAGCTGACTCTTAGCCTGTTCAACACGCAACTTACTCGATTCGGAATTGACTTCGGCATTCAGAAATTCGGTTTGAGCGCGGATCAACTCAAAGCGAGCAGTTTCACCAACGTCATAACGCACCTGCATGCGATCACGGATCTGCTTAGTCAAATCTAAATCTTCCTGCGCAGCCTTTAACTCAGCCTCACGACGCATGAGCTCATAATAGCGTTGCTGAACCTTTGCAATCATCTCGATTTCAAATGCCACTCTCCCCGCTTCTGCTGCCCTCACATTAGCTTCTGCAGCATTCACCCTAGGGAAGCGGGTGTAAGGCATATCCAAAGGCTGAAGGACAGACCAAGATGACACATTGCCAGTGCTTAATGGCCCCGTAACAGACTTTTGTTGACCTGTATTCACCTCAAACTCTGGGTTAGGAATGGCACGCGCCACTGAAAGCTGCCCGTAAATGGCCTTAGATTGATCTCTTGCTGCCAATATTTGAGGATTTGATTCAAGAGCGATCGTAATCAGCTCATTGATCGTAAATTGTTTTGGAGCTTGCGCAAAGGCATTGGTGATCAGCGCAAAACTCAAAAAACTTACAGTAAGGCTACGAATAAATCCCATAGAAATTGGGTGACCCAGTGTAAAAGGGTAATTATCCCGCTTTTTAGAGCCCAACGAGCAAGCTCCACAACAAGGTTGTGCACAAAGGGTAATAACTTCGCCTATTAACGAGATCTGATGCGAGTGTTTCACAATTTATCGTATTCCATGATTTCATGGGCTTAACCTAGCGGCCCATTCAAATACCACGTCTAAACTCGCATTTTTGCAAAAACGATACTAGCTGTTTATATGCTGATGCACCCTATTCATTCAATTACATATTGCTTTGGTTGATCCCCAAACAATACGAACTTTAAACATAGACGTTTTTTGAAATACGCCCGTACTTCTGGCTTTTATGAAAAGCTTTTTGGACATGCTTATAAATTTTCTTAAGTCCCATGTCCAAAGCTACACGCTTATCCCTTGCAGTAAAGCTAACTTCAATTTGCCGATTATCAAAAGTGTGTAACTCAATACTGCAATTCTGATTGCAGGGTGTCTTAGATTCACGTACGGCAGAGTATTTGACTTTGATTTTACGAACCATCCAAAACAAACGTTTTAGAGAAAACTTTACGCGGTTCTCAGTGAACGTCTTCAGTTCTGGTTCAATGGCTTCCTTTGTCTCCAAAATAACATCCATTTCTTGCCTCCTTATAAAAATCAGCACATTTAGAGAATAAGGTCCGATTAATTCTTAATAAAGCAGAGATTTTTTGACATTAATTCAGTTATTTACTGATTATAAGAACATAAAAAAATTGCCCTCATAAAGAGGGCATAAAGAGAACTACATGGACTGCTTTTAATCGATTACCGCGGCCATCAATGCGGTTGCAGCACCTGCCCCAAGAGCAGGTATTCCCCAGCGCTCGAGCTTGGAAATGCTCTTGCCAGTAATCACCTCTACTGGAATATCACTTGTTTCAAGCAATTGAGCAGTTGTTGAATTCTCAAACAATCTGCTAAGAGAATTTTTCTTGGAGGTACCAATCACAATCCTGTCACATCCAAGCTCCTTAGCCTCTTGCATGAGCACAGCACCCTTCTCGCCGCTAGCAAACACAACTGAAAAATGGAGTCCCAATTTTTCAAGCAATTTGCTCGCTGAAGCCGTAGCGATATTTGCGCGCTCGCTATGCCAATCATTTATTGTATTTTTACTAAGAAATTTACTGATGTGGCGATATAACTTAGGTTGCACATTGCACAAATACAAATGTGTGTTGGGATCTTGGCCGTAGACTCTAGCAGCGTGCTTCACTGCTAAATCAGAGTTATAGGAGCCATCCACAGGAATCAGAATTTTATTCATCGCACTTCCTTTCTGGTTAAGAGACTGCGCTACATGATCACTGCCACCATCTTGAGGAACAATGGAAGGCGCAATCACCTTTTCAAGCGCCTTGCGGCTGCCGATAAAACCAGCCGAAAGAACACCTACAACCACACCTGCCTGAACAACATACTCTAAAGCTGAGCCATGAGAAGCTAACCAGGATTGAGAGATTGGCTCAGAGGTGATCATCTTTCCTGCTGTCCATGCCAAGACACCAGCACCAAGATAAGTGATTGATGGATAGCGTTCCACCAGTTTTAGGATTTGTGTTGAACCCCAAATGACCACTGGAATACTAATGAGCAGACCTAAGACCACAAGAACGTAACTGCCATGGGAAGCACCTGCTACTGCAAGCACATTATCTAAACCCATCACGGCGTCAGCAATCACAATAGTCTTCATGGCGCCCCAAAAAGTGCTTGCTGCTGGACCATGCTCATCACCTTCTTTTGCGGGGTTAAGCAAACGATAAGCAATCCAAACGAGTAATAAACCGCCGATTAGCATCAATCCTGGGATCTTTAGCAAATACACAACCAGCAAGGTCATCACGCTTCTGACCGCGATTGCTCCAACCGCACCCCAAATAATGGCTTTCTTTTGCAAGTGGGCTGGCAGGTTTCTAGCCGCCATAGCAATCACAATTGCGTTATCACCAGCTAGCACTAAGTCAATCACAATAATCGCTAATAATGCCGAGAAAAATTCCGGGCTAAACAGTTCCAATTCAGTCTCCTTATTAAAAAATATAGGCACCCATGAATAACATGGAAATCTATGGGGTTAATGTAGGAGGGTTTGATCTTAAGTAAAAGCAGAGATATATTGATAGTAATTTCGTAAAAAACTGATAATTCAATGCTATATAACTACCGACATCTGTACTATTTCTGGGTTGTCGCCAAGGAAGGCAGCATGTCCAAGGCCGCCGAACGACTCGGAATGGCCATCCAAACTATCAGCGCCCAGGTTCATGAGCTCGAAAAATCACTGGGCTATTTATTATTTAAACCTGCCGGGCGGGGGATCGCCCTCACTGAGTCAGGTTTTGCCGCCCTAGCAGTTGCCGATCAAATTTTCCTTCTTGGCGAACGACTGCCAGAAATCGTAAGAGATGCAGCAACAACACCTAAAACTAAAATCACTATTGGGGTTTCTGATGGTTTGCCAAAATTTGTCACCAGACAACTTCTTGAGCCAATCACCAAAATTGATTCAGCACAGTTAGTGATTCATGAGGGAGAGTTTGAGCAACTTTTAGCAGACCTGGCCCTGCATAAACTCGATATCATTCTGGCCGATCGACCCGCCCCTAACAACAAGAGTCTGAACCTTTATAGCGAAGAATTAACTAAGTCCTCAATCGCATGGTATGGGCACAAAAAGATTGTGAAACAAATTAAGGCTCCTTTTCCTGAGTGCCTAAATACCTTACCCATTCTACTTCCGACTTCTCACGCAACAGTTCGCTATTTACTTGATCAATGGCTTATAAAACATGGTGTCACACCCAATATCGCTGGGGAATTCGAAGATAGCGCACTTCTTAAAACTTTTGCAGCAACTGGTTTGGGGGTCTTTCCAGCGGGCAAGATTATTCAAAACGATCTTCGCGAGATATACCAAATGGAACTCATTGGCGAGTGCACAGATATCTATGAATATTTTTATGCCATTCGCTCTGAGAAAAAGATTGAAAATCCCTTAGTCAAAGCGATCATTCAGAGCTAATGTGGGGGCAAGTAAGTTAAGTTTTTTTGCGCGTTTGCGCTGGCGATTTCTTCCCAACCCCATCCTGTATTCCTGAAAACTGCTGCATTTTCTCCACACTCTTTTCAAAGTTGGCAAATGAATCGGCCATAGCCGCGCGGATTAATTCAAAGTTTTGCAATGCATTACTAAATGAAGCCTTAAATACGGAGGTGTAGGGCTCTGAGCCAGCGGGCGCATTTTGAGTGGCCTCATTTACAAAGTGAATCAAATCTTGCTGAGACTCCTTGATTAAAGTTTCCGCGATCTTCACCACCTCTTGGTTACCACTATGAATCGCCTGAAATAATTTAGACTGATACTGGGTAACCTCTTTTGCGGCATCCTGCAATACTTCAGCATGAACATACTCGAAAGCAGATTGAGGATTTTGAGCTTTCATCAGTTGCGCTACTTTATCTTGAATCCGCGCAGCAAGCTCTTGGGCCGCCTGCTGATTCAACTGCACTATAGCCTGAGCGCTACCTAATGTTGCATCACCAATTGCTTTAGCCACCTTCATGCTCTTCACTTGATTTTCTGATGAATTTAGGTCAAACGGATTTTTACTCATGTTGATCCCCTCATTTGAACGATTGTTGATTCAATCTACTCTTGTATGCGCTCTCTGCAGATAGAGAAATACCATTAGATAAAAAAGGGCGCTACTTAGACGCCCATAAGAACCTTGAGTAATTTACTGCACAACGATTACAGCGCTCTGGTGTAGTTTTGACAGGTATTCAAATTGCTTTTTCTGCGTCAAGCCATTGCGAATAGAGGCTTTTGCTTGCTCAAATGTGGGTGGCTTACTAGACTTCTTATCATCAAGCTTAACTAAGTACCAGCCCTGTGGCATTTGGATCGGGGCCGGCGAAACCTGCCCCTTAGAGAGCGTGACTAAGACAGCGGCAATCTGGGGCAAAGTCTGTCCAGCTTGTACCCAGCCAACCGAACCGCCTTGTGTTTTATTTGGCGCCAATGAAACGCTTTTAGCCACTTTTTCAAAGGACTCACCTTTTTTAATTCTATTGAGAGCAGCTTGAGCATCAGCCTCAGTAGCAACAGCAATATCGCTCACCTTATACTCAATAATCATGCCTTGAGCCCCTAAAGAAGCAATCTCACGGTTGTACTCGGCCTGCACATCCGCTTCGCTCACAGGGTTATTGGCAATAAAAGTGGATAACTCTAAATCAGCCAAATAATTTTGACGAATTAAGGCTAGCTGACGATTCGCTTTTTCAGAATCAGCAAGGCCACTCTTATCAGCCTGCTGAGATAAAAGTGAGATTTCAATTAATCTACCTAAAACTGCTTTTCGCAACTCTGGTGAATCTTTTTGACCCTGCGCTAAAGCACTCCGAATTCCTTGCTCAACAGCATCATTTGAAATGATGACACCATTAACTGAAGCTGCCGCATTAGGTGGAAGGCTTTCTTGTGAAAATGCAGGGGTCATCAATGTCGATGACAGTACAAGGTATGAGCACCAGCGAATCATGAATGTTTTCATACAAAGCTCTTTTCTAATAAGTAAAGGTGGAGGGAATGGGTTCAAATGGTGCAGCAGATTCAGAGTCTTGAGCCTCCACCTCCTCTTCACCCTCTGGATTATTAATGTAGCCAGACTCTAAATTTGACCCCGGTCTGTCAGGAACAAGGCGCGGGTCAACGGGCCCAAAGGGGCCTTCGGGTGGTGATAAAGGTTGATTATTAAACTCTTGAATTTGGGCAGGAGTATAAGGCGAGTAAGTCTGTACTTGTGCCGCCAAAAAACTAGCATTGAGAAAAAAGATGGCGCCAGCAGTAAATCTAACAGATTGAATGATTGTTGCTTTCATTGAAATGACATTATGCAAGCAAACCGTCTGATATCAACTTAATGCTTGCAAAAAATAGGAAAAATTGCACCAAAATGTAATACCACTTTGCTGAAATTCGCTTTGCCAGATAAAAGCCTAGATACACACCCACGGGCACTAAAGGCAATAACAGCATAGAAGTAGCTAACTGACTCCAATTGAGCAAATCCAGATAGGAATACGGAACAATCTTCCCAAAATTGATCGCTGTGAAAAATATCCCCAAGGTAGAGGTATAC
>JALRHB010000049.1 GCA_023253245.1 Polynucleobacter sp.
TGGCGTAGCAGCAAGCCACGGCATCCTCATTAAAGATGCTCAAGTACTTGAATTAGCTCACCGACTGCACATTGTCGCATTTGATAAAACCGGAACACTCACGCTTGGTAAACCGCATTTACTGTATTTTAAGGCCTTGAATTTTATTGAGTGCGACACCGATCAAATATTAGCGTCTGCAGCAGGACTTCAATTAGGTAGCGAGCACCCATTAGCAAAAGCACTCATCGAGAATACTGAGCAACAAAATATTCCGCTTATCTCTGCTACCAATGGTCGCGCCCTGCCTGGTGTTGGCATCGAGGGCATTCCGAGCAACGGTATTTTCGCCGGCAAAACTATTCGCTTACAGAGTCTTCCCTCTCTTAAAGACACCCCCCATCATCAAACCTTGATGGATCTATCGAAAGACTATTTTGAGGAGGGTCTGACTATTTCAGTTTTGACAATGAATGATGGGCTTATTGAAAATGCCGTAATTCCACTCGCTATCTTCGCATTTGGCGATGAAGTAAAACCGCATGCAAAGGAGGCTATCAGCACTTTGCGTCAGATGAATATTCACACCGTGATGATTTCAGGGGATAACCAAGCTGCAGCAAAGCGAGTGGGTGCAGCCATAGGTATTGACGAAATATTTTCTCAAGTAATGCCTGAAAATAAATCAGAGATTATTCGCAAACTTCAACAACCCAATTTATCTACTAAAAAGCAATATGTCGCTATGGTTGGCGATGGCATCAATGATGCACCTGCTTTGGCCACAGCCGACGTGGGTATGGCGATGTCTACGGGAACAGATGTAGCTATGAAGGCTGCTGCAATTACCTTAATGCGTGGAGACCCTAGCTTAGTTGCTGACGCAATCGAAATATCTAAAAATACCTGGAACAAGATTCGTCAGAATCTGTTCTGGGCCTTTGCTTTTAATACCATTGGCATCCCTTTAGCCGCGTTAGGCTATTTATCACCCATGTTGGCCGGAAGTGCCATGGCACTGTCTAGTTTTTGCGTTCTTAGCAACGCCCTATTGCTCAAACGTTGGCGACCTTCTCATTACTAGTTGGACAACGCTTGATCTATTTTGTGGGTTTACGAATTAATTCAATATCCCCATATAAGGCACGTGTTTCGGATTTAGTGTTATCGGTATCAGTCAGCAAGGCAATGCCAACAATGTTGCCCGGGTTCTCACCATAAGCAAGCTTGTAATCTGCTGTTAGATTACGTTTGTGTTTGCGCCATTGGCCAATATCGTCCCAACCTGAGTCTACTACGATCATTTTTACGCGAGAGGTATGAGCATTATTTAAGACAGTATTTACTGGATTTTTACCTGACCAGATATACATCACTGTTGCATAAGGCATCTCTTGCCCACTGATTAAATGAGCCATCTCAAAAGTTAGCTTTTCTTTTAAGGGCAATTTAGATTTATTTCCATCATAAGCAACCAAAATACGCAAAGGCGCATCATCACTCTGACTTTGTGCATTGTCTACTTGAGGAATTTCTCTAACCGCCTTCCATTCCCACTGCAACCATAAATTTTGTGCTGAGCGGGGAATCAACTTGACAGCAAGACCGGATGCAGAAGTTTTAGAGTTTGCCGCCAATACCGTACGACCTTGATAATTTTCTAACCGGTAAACAGTGTTTTTCTTAAAGGGGGCGATGCGGTAAAAATGCCACCCTTCTGGCGCTCCGTTGCGGGGCTTTTCCGCAGAAAACTTTGGCAACTCTTCTCGAGCTGGCAACTGATCAGCATTAAATGCTTGGCCTGACTCATTTTCAAGAGAGTTTTCTGTAAACCCGGCGCACCCCAACAGTACGCTGGCGCAAGCAGACAGTAACAAGGTGGTTTTAGCTGACATATTTTGGATTGTCCCAAAGAATCGAAAACAATGAGTGGAGTAAGTCTAAAATCGACTTATGCGCCATCAATCCCCATCTAGCTGGGCCATCATCGCCGTAAGCATTGCGGCTCTGGTTCATCTTGCTCTAGGCTTCTCTATTGAGTTTTCTGTTGATGAAGCGCACTACGCACTGTATGCCAAACATTTAGCTTTGAGTTATTTTGATCACCCACCTCTTGTTGGCTGGGTGCAATGGCCACTAGTAAGCATAAGTTCTTCTGAGGGCATTATTAGGCTACTCCCAGAACTGCTCTGGATTATTTCTGCCTACTTGGTTTATCAAGTCACACTAGAAGTGCATCACCTCATTCAAGGGCGCAATGCCGGGTACTTAACTACCACACTGCCCTCTGCAAATCTTTGCGGCTTACTTGCAGTACTGACAATCGTTGGCGCCCCGCTACCTCATGTTTTGGCTATCGGACTGTTACCAGACACCTTACTTGCACCCTTGAGTTTAGGGATCATGTTGATGGTCTTGCGCTGGCTTATTAAAGACTCTCTCTCAACAACAGATTTGATCATCCTTGGAATCCTTTTGGGTTTAGCTGGGCTAAGTAAATATACAGCTGCTTTTACAGCATTCGCTCTCTTACTTGTTTTTTTGGTGCATCCTAAAAAATCCTGGATTGGCAAAAGTGGTTTTTGGATCGCTGCACTCATTGCCCTGCTTCTCATCACCCCAGTGCTTTACTGGAACTGGGCCAATGATTGGATTTCATTTAAGTATCAGATTGCTCATGGGAGTGGCGGCACTTGGGTATGGCGAAAGGTGGGCGCATTCATTGGATTACAGATTGCCTGTTTTGGACCTCTCTTTATTTTGGGCATTTATTCCTTTCTCAGGTATTGCTTGCACTCGCAAAAACTCACTCTCATTGCTTTGCTAGGTTTCTTTTTCATTCCTTTTGTGATTTTTGTAACACTTTCAGGAGGTGGTAGCCTGCCTCATTGGACAACTCCTGCCTGGTTTTGTCTTGCACCCTTTGTCGGCATCGGACTGGCAAAAATGTGGGTGTTGCATCACCAATTCTCAATCCGCTTATTGTTTAGCGGACAAGTACTCATTTGCATTCTGGGCTTTGGCTTTGTCTTATCTGGCGGAATTAACAGCACCATTGTCAAATCCAACCCGATTGCAGATTTATATGGCTGGAAGGCGGCAGGTCAAAAAGCGGCTCAATTGGCAAGCAGCAATTCAGTAGGAAGCATTGCCGTACAAAATTGGACTCTTGGGAGTCGTGCCGCTTGGTATGCACAGCCTCTACCCGTTTTTGTCTTGGATCAGCGTAAGGACCAGTTTGACCTTTGGTTTGGAGAGCTTCCTGCTGGATCTGATGCCCTTCTCATCAATTGGTCGGGAATGGCATTTAACCCTCCCACTGAGGGCGCTCAAGCTTTTGAGAAATGTGAAACTCTCGATAGCCTTGAAATTACCCGCTTTGGTCAAGTTTTATCAAAATTTGACTATAGCCTTTGCCGTAATTGGCAAAAGTCAGGGATTAGACACTAATTCCCCGAATTTCAAGATCTTAGATCCTCAAGGCATTATCCTTACGCCTATGAGTTCAACAGCCAAGCCCACTTCAAAACCGGCATCCGGTTGGAAGACGGCCCTCAAACGTGCCTGGCCAACTATTCGGATCTTGCTATCTATCGCCTTGCTTTGGAAAGCTACTAGCGGAATTGATTGGCATGCATTACTTAATTCAGAGCTAAAGATGCAGCCTTGGTGGTTTTTGGCAGCCATCTTTTGTATGTTTAGCGCATTTATTGGCGGTGGTCTGCGTTGGGGCTATTTAATGCGCACTGTCGGCTTTCAGGGAAGCTTAAAAAACTACATTTCACTCTATTTAGCAGGTGGTTTGATTAACCAGGGTCTTCCCAGCACTTTGGGAGGTGACAGCTATCGCGCTATTACCGCTACCCATCTCAATAACAGCGGCAAACTGATCCAAGAAAAAGTCCTAAATGAAGAGCTTCATCACGCGGTTGACTTGGAGCATGCGACTCCAAAACTGCGATTGAGCTTTTCAATGGTTTTGGTTGATAGACTTCTGGGATTGGCTGGCAATAATTTATTGGGTGGTATTGGCTTGATTCTTGGAGGAGCCACCTTGGCTACATGGGGTTCTGATCTTGGATATTTAGTTACTGGCATCATGCTACTAGTCGGCATAGTTGCCGCTATTATTCTTGCTTGGGAGCCTAGTTGTAATCTTCTGCAAAAATTTCTGGGAAAACTACAAATGCAGCAGGCGTTACCAGGCATCAAACTGGCATTTTCCTGGCCTATGAATCTAGCCCAAGGATTCTTTGCAATTGGAATTCATTGTTTAACCATCCTAACCCTCCTCTTTTGCCTCAAAGCGTATGGAGCGAACGCGCCTATTGAGAGCTTGATGATTGGCTTGCCCGCACTCAGTTTGTTGCTTATGCTGCCAATCAGTATCTCTGGTTGGGGCTTAAGAGAGGCCACCCTCTCCTCAGTACTAGCCTTATGGGGCGTGGACCCTTCATTGACAGTGCTCGCATCCATTAGCTATGGTGCTATTACTGTGATTTCGGTGCTACCTGGCGCCTTCATCTTATTAAAACGGAAGTAACTTTAGAGCCCAATTATGAGTATCAGCGTCAATACTATGCGTGCCATCGATCATTGGGCTGGAGTGCCACTCTGCGCATTACTCAGCCCCTTGGTAGCCCTGATTGATGGCGTCAAAAATATCTTTTCTCGCCCAGTAGAAGTTCCTCGCAAACTCTTATTCATTGAACTCTCTGAAATGGGTAGCGCAATTTTGGTTGACCCTGCAATGCGCAATGCACAGGCGCGCGGTGCTGAGATTTTTTTCCTGATTTTCAAAAGCAATCGGGCCAGCTTAACTTTATTAAATACTGTCAAACCTGAAAATATTTTCACCATCGACTCCTCGAGCTTGGGTGGCTTAATTAAAGATACCCTGCGTTTTTTAGTCGTGGCACGCAAGCACCGCATTGACACCGTGATTGACTTAGAGTTATTTTCTCGCTTCACCGCGCTATTAACGGGTCTTAGCGGAGCACGGCGCCGCGTTGGCTATCATATTTTTCACGGCGAAGGCTTATGGCGTGGATTTATGCTGACCCGAAAAGTGCATTACAACCCGCATATTCATATCACCAAGAACTTTCTGTCTTTAATTCATGCGGCATTTGCCAAAGATATCGAAGTACCGTTTAGCAAAATTCATATTCCAGATTCTGAAGTTAAGCTGGAACAGGCAGTAATTGATCCAGCCGCTCTTAACAAAGTCAGAGAGCAAATTGAAGGTCTTGCAACTAACGCTGGTATCAATTACAAATACGGCAAACAACGTCTCATCTTAGTTAACCCAAACGCCAGCGATCTTTTGCCACAGAGACGCTGGGCACAACAACGTTTCTCCGAATTAATCCAAAGACTCAATCAGCGCTACCCAGATGATTTAATTTTAATCACCGGGTCTCCCTCTGAATTAGATTATGTTGAGAAAGTTCGCGCAATTGCTAACGTTAAAAATGCCCTCAATTTTGCTGGGCAAGTCACTTTTGCGCAATTACCACCACTCTATACTCTGGCAGATGTTATGGTGACCAATGATTCTGGTCCAGGACATTTTTCAGCGGTAACACCACTGCGAACAGTCGTTTTATTTGGGCCAGAGACCCCAGCCTTATATGGCTCTGTTGGTAAATCCATCGCCATTACTGCCAATCTAGCATGTTCACCTTGTGTTAGCGCCGCTAACCATCGTAAAACACCCTGTCATGACAATGTATGTATGCAAGCTATTAGTGTTGAGCAAGTACTCGAAAAAATGGCGCTACAACTGTCTGATGCAGATCAAGCAAAAGCTCGCTAACAAAAGATGCTTGAGCGCAAACTTTTTTTATCCATTGCGCCATCCTGGGTTTGGCTTTTGCCCTTACTACCTTTGGGTCTTGCGACAGCGCTTTACTTTGGCGAACTACAAACAACTACCTTTTTACTTATTAATCGCTATACGCAAATTTTGCCAGATACTCTTTGGACTTGGTTTACCTTTTTAGGTAATGGCTGGGGGATTTTTGCACTCTGCTTTCCGCTCCTATTGGTTGCCCCAAGATTACTCTGTGCTGGACTGCTAGCCTCTTCAATCGGAGGGATTATCAGTCAGATCCTGAAACACCTACTTAATCTTCCAAGACCCTCTAGCATTTTGGTGCCAGAGGATTTTTATCGAATTGGGGAGCCACTCTTTTATCGCGCGATGCCATCGGGTCATACGCTCACGGCATTTTCAGTTGCAGCAGGCATCTACTTTGCCACTCAAAAAAATAAGCGTGGCTCTATTTGGTGGATATTTATTTTGGCCAGCCTCTCTGGAATTTCTCGTAATGCCGTAGGGGCTCACTGGTTTACAGATGTACTCGCGGGTTGCGCAATTGGCTTATGGTCTGGGATGTTTGGAGCAGTTATTGCTCAATTTATTCCAGAAAACCAACTCAAGCCCAATAAGATTATTCCAAGGCTATTAGCCTTAGGTGGTTTAGCGAGTATTTATGTCTTACTAAGTCAAACATTAGATTCAAGCTTAAACCAATCACTGCAATATGCATGCGCTCTCTTAGTGGGGATAACTTTTGCCCTATTTATGAAGGCTCAAATGCCAAGCAAGGCTTCGTAAGTATGTTTAGTTATCGACATGCTTTCCATGCGGGCAGTCATGCGGATATTCTGAAACACCTAACCCTTATACATTTGGTGGAGTACTTACAAGAAAAACCGGTTGCTCTAACGATAGTAGACACCCACGCTGGCGCAGGAATTTATAGTTTGATTGATGGCTTTGCTAGCGTCAGCAAAGAGGCTGATGGAGGTATTTATCGCTTGATGCAATACGCAGCAAACAATCCCATAAATCCAGGGCTACAAAACTACCTTTCAATAATTCAAGCGGAAAATTTGACAAAAGATCTGAGTGTCTACCCGGGTTCTCCGTTCATCCTAGCGCGCTTATTAAGAGCTCAGGATCGCTTGAAGCTTTTTGAACTTCACCCCAAAGAAATTGATATCCTACGCCACAATATCAGCGAATTGAAACAAGCAAAACAGATTGATGTTTATGCGGTAGATAGTTTTTCTAGACTCAAAGGATTGCTGCCACCCCCGAGTAGGCGCGGTCTAGTATTGATCGACCCATCCTATGAAGATAAGCAAGACTATCATTCTCTAGGGAAGGCAATAGAGGAGGCTTTGCAGCGCTTTGCCACAGGTTGCTATGCGATTTGGTACCCAGTTCTGTCCAGAAGAGAGTCAGCAGATCTACCAGAACGAATGAAAAAAATAGCTACTGCTTATAAACGCTCTTGGCTACAAGTTGAACTGCGAGTTGAGAATGCTCCTAAAGAGCGACGTTTGCAAGCAAGTGGGATGTTCATCATCAATCCACCTTGGACTCTAGAAAAACAACTTACTGAAAGTCTGCCAATTCTTGTAAAGGCGCTAGGGCAAGATCACGGCGCGCAATATTTATTAAATAGTTTTGAGGCCTAAAAGCCCCTCTATTTTCGTAACAGGACTTAGCCTCGAGCCTAAATCAAGTTTTCATTAGGGCACATACACCCAATTCAAAAAGTTAGTGAAAAATGCTAGCGGAGTTTAGCAGGATGAATGCGTTACCAAGAAGACTTGATGCAAAAGCCTGATGCATCAAATTGAATATTTGCTTGCGCACCTATAGGCAAAGTCAACTTATCCGCTTGATGTCCAAAAGGCAGTCCAGTTAAAAGCGGAATATGAGAGGGCAAACGCTTGCGTATCGCCTCAAATGCGCTAGCTAAGTCATATCCCCTATCATTATCAAAAAGTCGATAAGCAGAAAAACCACCCATTACAACAGCACTTTGATTTGCCAATATACCGGCATCCAATAATTGCATTAGCATTCGTTCAATACGATAAGGATGTTCATTGACATCCTCTAGAAATAAAATCCCATCTTGTGTTTGCTGTTGTGTTGGCAAATAAGGAGTGCCTACTAAGCCAGCAATTACTGTGAGATTACCGCCCCATAAGATCCCAGATGATTGACCTTCTTTTTGCAAGGTATACTTCTGCGGCGCTTGAACATCACAATGAAGTTTTCGCTCATTTACCGCAGATTGAAAGTGTTGCCACATAAATGCATTAGGTGAAGCACCATTACCGCCCTCACCCTGACAGGCAAAATCAAAATTAAGCATCGGTCCAGCCAGAGTAATAGCACCGGCCTTAGCTAACATACCTATTTCAAATACTGTGAAATCGCTATGGCCACATATCTGCAAGCCATTATGTATTGCTTTTGCTATTCCATTCCAGTCAATATCTGGTAGCAAACGATGTAAGCCGTAACCACCACGCATCACTATCACCACAGTTTCTGGGGAGAGTTTGGCAAGCTGATTGATTTCGGCTAGACGTTGCTCATCAGAACCAGCAAATCGCTGCTCCACTCGCGTGGTGCAATCAGTATTGAGAACATCAAAACCTTGTTGTTGTAACCACTCAATACCAAGCGAGGGGCTGCGCTGATCTAAACACGCGCCAGAGGGAGCAATCAAATGAATGCGCTTCAACGTCGCTCCTTAAAAAAATCACGTAATAATTGTCCGCACTCTTGCCCCAGCACACCGCCCTCCACTTGAGTATGGTGATTAATTCTTCTTTCTGAGAATACATCAAGGACGCTGCCTGCAGCACCAGTTTTAGGGTCGACAGCACCAAATACAACTCGGTCTACCCTTGCATGCAAGATAGCGCCGGCACACATTATGCAAGGCTCTAGGGTGACGTAAAGGGTGCTTCCGGGCAAACGATAATTGGAAATCGACTGTGCAGCAGATCGAATAGCCATCATTTCAGCATGTGCGCTAGGATCACTATTGCTGATCGGCTGATTAAAACCGGCAGAGATTACCTGGCCATCACGAACCAGAACCGCCCCAACAGGAACCTCACCAGAAATGGCGGCCAGCTTGGCTTGCTCTATAGCTTGCTGCATAAATTGATGGTCAAGCTCTGCCTGCATGATCCAAATAAAAAATTAAGAATGAGAGACATCCGCCCAGCAATTGGGCGTTTCGTATAAGCGAATTGATTCTAGTTTTAGGCGGCCATCAAATGCCTTTTCAAAAACAGGCTGCAATAATTTGAAAGCGGCACTGGCTAAATTTTCGACTGTTGGAACATGATCCAGCACCACGGTTTTATGATTTGGAATGGAGTTTAAATACTGCACCAAGTCAATATCCTCTTTGGCAACTAAGAATGCATGATCCCAAGG
>JALRHB010000004.1 GCA_023253245.1 Polynucleobacter sp.
CAAGCGCTGGCATCGTAACCCAAAGCCCCGACCTCTGCTCGAGCAGCCAACCACAATACTCCAGCCCCAGACCAAATTAATGCCAATCGGTAACCGGTTTGATAAGTAGCCGCTAAGGCAGCCTGATGATCACTGTCAGCTGATTCGATTCGAAAAGCATCTAGAGCAATATCTTGGGTAGCAGAACCAAACGCCACTAGCAAGGCACACCAAACAATTGGTGTGAGCTGCGCCCTAGGATCAGCACTTGCCATACCGAGAAGACCCACGATGATTAATAGCTGTGCAAATAGTAGCCAGCTACGCCTTCTGCCAAGAAATGAAGTCAGCATAGGTATGGGCAATCGATCAACCAAGGGCGCCCACATCCACTTAAAGGCATAAATCAAGCCGACCCAAGTGAGATAGCCAATGGTGCTGCGATCAATCCCGGCCTCTCTGAGCCAAAAACTCAAGGTTCCTAAGATTAATAAGAGAGGTAATCCTGCAGAGAACCCAAGAAAGAGCATCCGCAAACATGGCCACTCGAGATAAACTCGAAAATCATTCAGCCAGGACTGAGCGGCTTTAAGCACGGCGAACGCGGAACAGCGCTAAGCTTCCAAAAAAATTAGGCATCAAAGTCACCTGGCGACCTTCATGTAATATGCATTGATCCAAAATCTCGAGGCCTAGCGCAGAGGCTAATTTTTCAAAATCAGCCACCGTTAGAACGCGCACGTTTGGAGTGTTAAACCATTGATAAGGTAGGCTCTTAGAGACTGGCATTCTGCCAAAACCAACGGATAAGCGATGAGACCAGTGTCCAAAATTTGGAAAAGATACGATCGACTCCTTACCAACTCTCACAACCTCTCGCAAAATCTTTTCAGTCTCGTGAATGGTTTGCAAAGTTTGTGAAAGCACCACAGTATCAAAACTGCTATTTTCAAACAATGCTAAGCCGCCTTCTAAGTTTTGCTGAATAACATTAATACCCTTTTGCACACATGAGAGTACGCGTGCATCATCAATCTCAACACCATAAGCATGAACTGGCTTTTGCTTTTGCAAATATTCCAAAAAACTGCCATCTCCACATCCGAGATCAAGCACTTCGCTATTAGGTGCAATCCAATTAGCAATCGCGGTAAAGTCTGCGCGCTTCATGATTTTGCCTCCAACATCTGCTCAAAATAAGCTCGAATCAAATTGTGATAGCGAGGATCATCTAATAAGAAAGCATCGTGACCATGGGGCGCATCAATCTCAGCATAACTCACCTCACTCTTATTGCTTAGCAAAGACTCTACGATTTCGCGACTACGATTTGGCGGGAAACGCCAATCGGTAGAAAAACTCACCACCAAGAACTTAGCCTGCACCTCAGCCAGGGCTCGATTGAGACTGCCTTCGTAACGACGTGCAGGGTCAAAATAATCTAAAGCTCGGGTAATAAGCAAATAGGTGTTGGCATCAAAATAAGTAGAAAATTTATCGCCTTGATGTCGTAAATAACTCTCTACCTCGAATTCAACATCGAAGCTAAAACGATAATCATGTGGCTCACCTTCAGGGCGCTGCAACTCGCGCCCAAACTTTTCTGCCATATCGTCATCAGACAAATATGTAATGTGCCCAACCATACGCGCCAAGCGTAATCCACGCTTTGGTACTACGCCATGCTCATAGTAATTTCCGCCATGAAAATCAGGGTCAGACAAAATGGCATTGCGTGCCACTTCATTAAAAGCAATATTTTGAGCGCTAAGCTTAGGAGTAGAGGCAATAATGACGCAATGTGCCAAACGTTTAGGAAATTGAATTGACCAAGCCAGGGCTTGCATTCCACCCAGACTGCCACCCATTACAGCAGCAAATTTACGAATGCCCAACTTATCGGCCAAACGCGCTTGAGTATTAACCCAATCCTCAACTGTAATGACTGGAAAATCTGCGCCGTAAGGCTTGCCACTAGCAGAATTAATACTCATTGGTCCGGTTGAGCCAAAACAAGAGCCTAAATTATTCACTCCAATGACATAAAAATGATCTGTATCAACTGGCTTGCCAGGGCCAATCATGTTATCCCACCAGCCAATATCCTTTGGATTATCTGGGCTTGCTCCAGCCACATGGTGTGAAGCATTTAAGGCATGACAAACCAATACTGCATTACTTTTATCAGCATTTAGCTTGCCATAAGTTTCAATCACTAAATCATAGCCATGTAATATGGCGCCACTTTGCAAAGGCAAAGGCTCGGCAAAGTGGATCGTATTTCTTGAGAGGTGCAGCTCGCTCATTCGGACAGCAGAATACGTAGACTGATATCAGATGCATCTGTAGGCAGCTTTTTAAAGCCACTGCGAGCAAATCGATGCCAGCGCCCTAAAACGCAACTCATTAGCATTGCAGCACGAACACTAACCTCATCTTGGCTAACGTTTGCCCATGCCCCGCCCTGAGTTTGTGCAATTCGCAATGCTTGCTTAAGCGAGGCCTCCACGCGATCTAACACCTGAGTAATGCGCTCTTGCAAACGATCGTCTTCTTGTAGCAGTGCATCGCCCAAAAGAACGCGAGTCATGCCGGGATTTTTCTCGGCAAAAAATAGCAGCATTTGCAAAATACCACGCGCTTGCGCAAGACCAGACTCTTCTTTCTGATTAATTTGATTAATCAAACCAAATACTGTTTGCTCAATGAAGGAAATGAGGCCTTCAAACATTTGCGCTTTACTCGCAAAATGACGATAGAGCGCCGCTTCAGATACTTGAATTTTTGCAGCTAGCGCTGCAGTCGTGACGCGTTCGCCTTTTGGGTTCTGCAACATCTCGGCAAGCACCTGAAGAATCTGAAGTCGCCTCTCCCCAGGACGAGGACGCTTGCGTGTTGTAGCCGCATCAACAGTGCTTGCTTCAAGTTCTGAAGTGGGCTCGAAAGAATCACGCATGTTTATCTCTTTTATTTTGTTCTCAACGCGAGCGAATCATCGTTCCAAAAGCTTGCTCAGTCAGAATTTCTAATAATAGAGAGTGTTCGATTCGTCCATCAATAATATGAACTGAATTCACACCGCTCTTAGCTGCATCTAATGCCGAAGAAATCTTGGGCAACATCCCGCCAGAAATTGTCCCGTCTGCAAATAAGCCATCAATCTCACGCGCAGTAAGATCGGTTAATAGATTGCCACTCTTATCCATTACACCAGGAATGTTAGTCATCATGACTAATTTCTCAGCATGCAAAATTTCTGCCATCTTGCCAGCGACTAGATCGGCATTAATGTTATATGCCTGACCTTCTTCACTAAATCCAATAGGAGAGATTACCGGTATAAACGCATCGTCTTGTAAGGCCTTAACAACCGCAGGATTAATGGCTTCAATTTCTCCCACAAAACCCAGATCAATTTTGCCCCCAGGAGATTTCTCATCAGCAACTAACATTTTTTTCGCACGAATCAAGCCTCCATCTTTACCAGTCAGACCAACTGCCTGACCGCCAAAATGATTGATCAACATCACGATATCTTGTTGAACTTCGCCACCCAGAACCCACTCAACCACTTCCATGGTTTCTTCATCGGTAACGCGCATCCCTTGAATAAAAGTGCCGCTCTTACCGATTTTCTTGAGCGCTTCATCAATTTGTGGGCCGCCTCCATGAACCACTACAGGGTTCATGCCAACCAACTTGAGCAAAATCACATCGCGCGCAAAACTTTCCTTTAGGCGCTCTTCCACCATAGCGTTTCCGCCGTACTTAATAACGATAGTCTTGCCGTGATACGCGCGAATATAGGGCAAAGCTTCGGCCAAAATCTCTGCCTTTAATAAAGGCGGGATTTCACTAATAGATGGTGATTGCTTAGTCATTGCCGCTTCTAAATTGAGTCTAAAAATTAATCGCCAAACAATTTTTGGCGCAGCTCACGACGCTCTTGCGCCTCAAGAGAGAGATTAGCCGTTGGGCGCGCAATTAAACGGTTCAATCCAATGGGCTCACCAGTCTCTTCACACCAACCGTAATCGCCAGACTCAATTCGCGCTAGAGCTTGCTCAACTTTTTTCAACAATTTGCGCTCACGATCCCTGGTGCGCAACTCAAGAGCATGCTCCTCCTCAATTGTGGCGCGATCAGCTGGATCAGGAACCAAAATATTCTCACGAAGATGCTCAGTAGTCTCGGAAGCATTTTTTAAGATATCGTCTTTTAAGGCGAGCAGCTTCTGACGGAAAAAATCTAGTTGGGCTGCATTCATATAGTCCTTTTCGGACATCTTGAGCAATTCCGCCTCTGTTAAAGGAGCGCCCTTGCTAGCCTTCGTGCTAGCGGCCTTGGTAGGGGCTTTTGTAGCGGCCGTAGATTTCGCTGGTGTTTTTACCGTCATTTCTTTCTTTCCATGGATTTGAACCATTATTACTTCATTCTGCCAAACTTTTGCTGCCACTTTGCCAATATTCTGCAATATTGCCCGTGGCGGCGGATTGTACTGTAAATTTTCTATGCCAAACAGCCTTCAAGGCCAGCTAGCAGAGTGTCTTTGGGCAAATCGATACCAATAAAAACCATCCGGGTTTGCTTAGGTTCAGCACCCCATAAACCGGCTAAATCACTCCCCATCATCTGATGGACGCCCTGAAACACCACTTTTCGATTGCTTCCCTTTATATAGAGGACGCCTTTGTAACGCAGCATTTTCTCCCCAAAGACCTCCAAAATGCCTCCAAGAAAGTCCTCCAATTTTTTATGATCAAAGGGTTTATCACTACGAAAAACGAAGGATTGGATGCGGTCTGTATGTCCCGCATGGCCATGATGATCGTGAGCATGGTCGTGACCGCAATTACTGTGGTCGTGGTGCTCATGGCCGTGATCATGGCCACATGTGGCGTGATCATGGTCTTCTTGCTCTAGAAAATGAGGGTCAATGTCTAACTTGGCATTCAAGTTAAAGCCCTTGAGATCAAGAACAGCCTCCAGTGGCACCACCCCCTTAGAGATTGCCGTAATAGGGGCACGTGGGTTCATATGCATCAAACGACCCCTTAAGGCCTCTACCTCAGCAGGCCTTACTAAATCAGTTTTAGTAATAAAAATTTGATCGGCAAATCCTACCTGTCGCTGTGCCTCTTCATGCTCAGTTAATTGCTGCTGGCCGTGCTTGGCATCCACTAGAGTGACGATGGCATCGAGCACGTAATGGTCAGCAACATCATCATCCATAAAGAAAGTCTGTGCTACTGGACCAGGGTTGGCTACGCCGGTAGTCTCAATCACAACACGCTCGAAGCTAATTTTTTTGTCTTTGCGCTGTTCCCACAATGCATTGAGCGCCTCGACCAAATCCCCGCGAATCGTGCAACAAATACAGCCATTACTCATCTGCACAATATTCTCTTGATTGTCTTGAACCAAAATATCGTTATCAATATTCTCTTCACCAAATTCATTTTCAATCACAGCAATTTTTTGACCATGTTGTTCAGTCAAAATATGTTTGAGCAAAGTAGTTTTGCCACTACCCAAAAAGCCCGTGAGAATTGTTACCGGAATTAACGCCATATTTAATCCATTCAAAATCTATCAATGTCTCCCCAGTTCGGGGAACCTTCTATCTTACCGAGTTCCTCATTCTTTGCCAGCCTTTGCGCGAGGATGGGCCTTATCGTAGGCCTGTGCAAGATGCTGAAAATCCAAAGAGGTGTAAATCTGGGTGCTGGCAATGCTGGCGTGTCCTAGCATTTCCTGAACGGCCCGCAGGTCCTGAGAGGACTGCAAAACATGGCTGGCAAAACTATGCCGCATCATGTGTGGGTGCACATGTGTTGGTAAGCCCGCCCTCAAAGCTAGGGTGCGCAAACGCGCCTGAACAGTCCTAGGAGATAGCCTAGCACCTGTTGCCGAAATAAATAGCGCATTTGATACTGGTGCTTGGCCTACTTGCTGGACCTGATCCCGCAGCTCTCGCCAAACTCTTAAGGACTGCAAGGCGGGACCTCCGATCGGCACTGAGCGACGCTTGCCGCCTTTACCTAAAACGGTGACCTCTGCCCCATCCCAATCCAACCAGCCCGCCGACTCTTGTTGACGGTCTTTGCTTTGCATCACATCAATACCTAAAAGCTCTGATAAACGTAGGCCTGAGGAATACAGCAAGTCAATAATGGCGGCATCGCGCACCGTTTCCAAATCTTTTTTTTCTTGAGCTTCTTTTACAGCCTGATTAATTAGAGAAAGAGCCTGTTCTACCGAGAGCGCTTTGGGTAAAGATTTGAGCCGCTTAGGGGCTTTAACATCATCGACTGGATTAGCGGCTAACTTCACTGACGCATGTCCTCGCTGTGCATCACAGCGCATATCTCTCTCTGTTAACCAGTCGTACCATCCGCGCCATGCAGAAAGTGCACGCGCAATTGTGCGTGATGATTTTGCCTTAGAGTGCAAACGACCAGCCCAACGACGGATATGGGTATTTCTTGCGCTTAGAAGATCAACTGAATCCTCTAAAGCAAGTGCCTGCAACCCACTTAAATCCATCCGATATGCTTTGAGAGTATGGGGTGAGAGCTGTCTTAATACATGCAGCTCATGCAAGTATTCCTCAATAAGAGGGTGTGTCTCAGCTAAGGTTTGGCTCATAAGCCTGGATGCGATCCAAAGCTGCTGCAGTTAACTCGGCAATTTGACGCAAGTAAAAAGCGCCCATATCGGCTGTAAAACGCGTTTCATCTTTGCTTGCCAACAACAATACTGCTGGTGGGGCAGATTTACCAATACTCTTACCCAAGGGTATGCCAATGGCCACCATACTCTGCCATTGAGGATCAATCGTAACTTGCGTTGCCAAAAGATCAATGCTGGCAGAACTCAACTCCTTAGCACTACCGCACAAGGGTATATCCACCCAAGGGCCAAAAGCAGGGCTGGGCGATAGGAGTTGCGCGGACTCAACTTCAAAAACCTCAGCTAAACCAGCCGTAACTGCGGACTCAACATCCACCTTGTTATTTGCCTGCATCAAACGTAGCAACCATGCAACCAAACTTTGCTGAGTTTTGTCATTGCGGCTGCCAAAGTGCAACATTTCACTAAGACGACGATTGAGTTCTTGGTTTTGTGAGCGCAACATTGTCATTTGGCGCTCTTGCAAAGATATAGCGCGATCCTCATGAGGATGCTTTAAACGAATCTCGTTAAATAGATCGGCATATCGCTCAAAAAAACCTGGGGTAGCGCGCAACCACTCTGCGACCAACTCTTCTTGCTCAGCTTGCTTAGGATCAATTGCGCTCATCTATTCTCTCGCTTACTTTTTTATTTAGCTTATTAATTAGCCCAGTTTTTTACGGAGTAATTCGTTTACCTGGCCAGGATTTGCCTTGCCTTGAGAAGCCTTCATAATTTGACCAACTAAAGCATTAAAGGCCTTCTCTTTTCCTGAACGGAACTCGTCGACTGACTTTTCATTTGCCGCCAGAACCTTATCGATCATGGCCTCTAACTCACCACTATCACTAATTTGCTTCAAGCCCTTGGCATCAATTACTTGATCAACTGTACTAATAGTCTTTCCGGCTACAGCTTCTTCCCACAAGATTGCAAAAATATCTTTTGCAATCTTGTTCGAGATCGTGCCATCTGCCACGCGGGTTAATAGTGGAGCCAAGTGTTCTGCTTTCAGGGGGGCGTTAGCAACAGAAATGCCCGCTCTGTTTAGTGAAGATGCAAACTCGCCCGCAATCAAATTGGCAGCAGCTTTTGCCAAAGGCTTCCCAACAATCGCTAACAGCTCTTCAAATATTTTTGCCGTTTCCCGATCTTGCGTCAGTAACTGTGCATCATAGGCGCTCAGACCAAAGTCGCTTTGCCAGCGCTCGCGCAATTGTGCTGGAAGAGCCGGCATTTTGCTACGCACGTCTGCAATCCATGCTTCATCTATAACTACTGGTAACAAATCTGGATCAGGAAAGTAGCGGTAATCGTTTGCATCTTCCTTGCTACGCATGCTCCGCGTCTCTTGACGATCGGGATCATATAAACGCGTTTCTTGAACAACAGTCCCGCCATCTTCAATCAATTCAATCTGTCGACGCACTTCATATTGAATCGCTTCCTCTAAAAAGCGGAAAGAATTTAGGTTCTTAATCTCACAGCGAGTACCAAACTCTTTTTGCCCAAGGGGGCGAACGGAGACGTTGGCATCACAACGGAATGATCCTTCTTGCATATTTCCGTCACAAACACCCAACCATACGACTAAAGTGTGCAAGGCCTTTGCATAGGCCACTGCCTCAGCCGCACTTCGCATGACCGGTTCAGTCACAATTTCTAATAAGGGAGTGCCAGCACGGTTTAAATCAATCCCACTTGATGCCTCACCATGCGGCCCAATAAAACCTTCTTCATGCACAGACTTCCCCGCATCCTCTTCCATATGGGCACGGGTGAGCTCAACCACCTTGACTTGATCTCCAACCAATATCTCCAGATGGCCGCCAACAACAACTGGAATCTCCATCTGACTGATCTGATAGCCCTTTGGCAAATCAGGATAGAAATAATTCTTACGCGCAAAAATACTCGCTGGTGAAATTTTTGCGCCTATCGCCAAGCCAAAACGTATCGCATGCTCTACTACTTGGCGATTGAGTACTGGTAATACTCCAGGCAGCGCCAAATCGACTGCGCACGCCTGTGTATTAGGCCCAGCCCCAAAACGCGTGCTGGCTCCACTAAAAATTTTAGATTGCGTTTGAAGTTGTGCGTGAGTCTCTAGACCAATAACCACTTCCCATTGCATCATGCCACCTCGCTTGCAATGCGCATATGCCAATCGCTGGCTTGCTGATATTGATGGGCAACTTGCAATAATCGCGCCTCAGAAAAATAGTTACCAATTAACTGCATGCCGATAGGCAAATTATTCGCATTAAATCCGCAAGGAACGCTCATTGCCGGTAAACCCGCTAAGTTAGTAGAGAGTGTATAAATATCCTCTAAGTACATTTGCACAGGGTCTTTTGATTTCTCGCCAAGACGCCATGCAACATCTGGCGCTACTGGGCCTAAGATCACATCGCACTTTTCAAATGCAATCTGAAAATCTGCTGCAATAATGCGCCGAATTTTTTGCGCCTGTAAGTAGTATGCATCGTAGTAACCATGCGAAAGAACGTATGTACCTATTAGGATACGTCGTCTAACTTCTGCCCCAAATCCCTCTGTACGTGATTTTTTATACATATCAACTAGATCACGATATTCATTAGCGCGATGCCCATAACGCACACCATCAAAGCGACTTAAATTACTTGAGGCTTCAGCTGGTGCCAAAACGTAGTAAACCGGAATCGATAATTTTGTTTTAGGCAGACTCACTTCTACTAGAGTAGCACCGAGATTTTCTAAAAGCTTGCTGGCTTCGTTAACAGATTTAGCAACATCGCTTGCCAGGCCTTCCGCAAAAAATTCTTTTGGCAAACCAACACGCAAACCCTCTAATGGTTTCGCCGAATTTGCACCACCTTCTCTCCATTCCTGGTTGAGATAACGACTGTAATCTTCACCAGTATCCGCTAAGGATGTAGAGTCACGCGGATCGTGTGATGACATTGCCGTGAGCAATAAAGCACAATCCTCCGCGGTTTTGCCCATTGGACCGGCCTGATCTAGGGAAGATGCGTAAGCAATCATCCCGTAACGGGAAACGCGCCCATAACTTGGTTTAATGCCCGTCAAACCACAAAATGCTGCCGGTTGGCGAATTGAGCCGCCAGTATCTGTTCCTGTTGCAATAGGTGCCAATCCAGCTGCAACTGCAGCCGCAGACCCCCCTGAAGATCCACCGGCTACATACTCGCAATTCCAGGGATTTAAAACGGGTCCATACGCTGAATTTTCATTGGAAGAACCCATTGCGAATTCATCCATATTGGTTTTGCCTAGGCAAACCATTCCAGCAGCATTCGGCGTGTCCTCATTTGGGATGCCCAAATTTGCAACTACAGTCGCATCAAACGGGCTAAGGTAGCCCTCCAGCATTTTGGAGGCTGCAGTGGACTTCCAGCCACGCGTCACAAAGACATCTTTATGCGCTATGGGTATGCCAGTTAGTTTGCCAGCCTTTCCAGATGCCAGCAAAGCATCTGCCTTAGAAGCTTGTTCCAAACTTAAGTGAGCACTTACATCAATATAAGCATTAAAGCGTTTTTCAGCCTCGATTCGATCTAAAAAGTACTTTGTTAACTCTGTGCTTGAGACCTCTTTTGCGGCTAGCGCTTTTGCCATTAGGGCAATCGGGGTATTGTGCCAACTCATTCAATTACCCTCGGAACCAAAAAATAACCATCTTGCACAGCAGGGGCTGATTTCATATTTTCAGCGCGATGGTCAGATTCAGTAACAGCATCTTCGCGCATAGGCTGGGCCAAATCACGCAAAAAGAGAATAGGGTGAGCCAAAGGCTCGAGGCCACTAGTATCAACCGCTTGCATTTCCTCAACAAGGGCAAAAACAGCCTGCAATTGAGGTAATACCGCCTCAGCTTCTGCTTGGCTTAACTCAAGACTAGAAAGGTGCGCAATGCGCTGGACATCATCAAGTTTCATGGGGCGCTGGAGTATCATTCCTATATATATTTTTTAACACTTACTTATTTTCCCACTACATCATGTTTGGTTTTTTCCGCAGCTACTTTTCCAACGACCTAGCCATCGACCTAGGTACCGCCAACACCCTAATTTATATGCGTGAACGGGGTATTGTGCTTGATGAACCATCGGTTGTGGCAATTCGCACTGAAGGTGGCCCAAATGGTAAAAAAACCATTTTAGCGGTAGGTAAAGAAGCAAAAGCAATGTTGGGACGTGTTCCCGGCAATATTGAGGCAATTCGCCCAATGAAGGATGGGGTAATCGCTGATTTCACAATCACCGAACAAATGCTCAAGCAGTTCATCAAAATGGTGCATGAGAGCAAGCTATTAAAACCAAGTCCACGAATCATCATTTGCGTACCCTGCGGCTCCACCCAAGTTGAACGTCGTGCGATTCGCGAATCCGCACTGGGAGCGGGCGCCTCGCAAGTGTATTTAATTGAAGAGCCAATGGCAGCAGCCATTGGTGCTGGCTTGCCAGTTTCTGAAGCGGCTGGCTCAATGGTTGTCGATATCGGTGGCGGCACAACTGAAGTTGGTGTGATGTCCTTGGGTGGCATGGTTTACAAAGGATCTGTTCGTGTTGGTGGCGATAAATTTGATGAAGCTATTACCAACTACATTCGCCGCAACTATGGCATGTTAATTGGCGAGCAAACTGCTGAGTTGATTAAGAAAACGATTGGCTCGGCATTCCCTGGTCAAGAAGTGCGTGAAATGGAAGTGAAGGGGCGCAATCTTTCTGAAGGCATCCCACGCAGTTTCACAGTTACGAGCAATGAAGTTCTTGAAGCCTTAACAGATCCATTAAATCAAATCGTGACTGCTGTTAAAGCAGCGCTGGAACAAATTCCACCTGAGTTGGCATCTGATATTGCCGACCGTGGCATGATGCTAACTGGCGGTGGCGCATTATTGCGCGATCTTGATCGCTTGCTGCTTGAAGAAACTGGATTACCAATTCATGTTGCTGAAGATCCGCTGACTTGCGTTGCGCGAGGATGTGGTATTGCGCTTGAACGCATGGACAAGCTGGGCGGCGTGTTTTCACAAGAGTAATTGACCTAAACGTCGATTAGGGAATTGCAACATAGCGCTCCTCCTCTTTTCAGACAAGGCGTTCCGGCTTTAGTCAAACTGATTGTCTGCCTGTCGATCAGCATCGCATTGATGTTGATCGATTTTCGTTACAAAGCACTTGACCCGATTCGCAAGCATGTAAATTGGCTTTTGCGTCCACTCGAGTATGTAATGCTGATGCCGCGTAATGCCTATGAGGCAACTACAGAATATTTCACTACTCGCAGCACCTTAGACAAAGAAAATCAACAAATGAAAGTACGCCAAGCAGAGCTCTCACTGCTGGCCAATCAATCTGAATTTCTATTGATTGAAAATCAAAATTTACGGCAATTAATGGATTTGCAAAAACAAATTCCATTCAAAACGCTGCCCGTTGAAATTCTTTTTAACCCACCCAATCCTATTTCCCAACGAATTGTCATCAATCGTGGCAGCAGTGACGGACTTAAATTGGGCAACCCTATTGCCAATGACTCCGGCATTTTGGGGCAAGTCGTTCGTCTCTATGAGCGCTCAGCAGAAGTATCACTATTAGAAGATCGTGACTTTGCTGTGCCCGTTCAAGTCGCACGCAATGGTCTCAGAGCTGCGGTATTTGGTACTGGCCGTGGCAACCCCCTAGAGCTTCGCTATCTTCCCGTTGCTAGTGATTTGGAAGTGGGCGATGTTTTAATCACATCAGGTATTGATGGGGTATACCCGCCAGGTTTTGCTGTTGCGGTGATTAGTCGTATAGATCGCAATACCGATAAAAATTCTTCAAACGTATTTTGTGTGCCAATTGCTCCCGTAAATCGTTATCGCCAAGCACTAGCTTTACTCTACGAGCCACATTGGGATGCCAAAGCCCCCTCAAACACTGGCAAACCTGAAGCGTCAACAGGCAATTCGCCTGGTCGCCGCCAAACTCGTTCGCGGGGCATGCAATGATTGACTTTCAGAGTGGCTATATTCTGCGCCCAGTCAACCCCGTCTTTATTTATTTCAGTCTACTTTGTGCATTGTTGTTAAATTTATTGCCCATTGGCAATTATGGCTGGGTACCAGACTGGCTCATTATTTGTATTAT
The DNA here is from genome assembly GCA_023253245.1 of Polynucleobacter sp. GTDB lineage: Bacteria > Pseudomonadota > Gammaproteobacteria > Burkholderiales > Burkholderiaceae > Polynucleobacter. Next base: position 12,795 of record JALRHB010000004.1, read on the forward strand.
TTTTTGGAATATTCATCAACACCGTTATGTTGGGGTCATTACTGCATTCATCCTTGGCTTGCTGATGGACGTTCACAACTCAGATCTGTTGGGCTTGCATGCATTTAGCTACTCCTTAGTGGCATATCTTGCCATTACTTGGCATCGTCGCATCATTGCGCTATCAGTACTTCCTCAGGCCTTGCACATTTTCCCGATCTTTTTATTGGTTTCACTTTTTCCAGTGCTCGCTCATTGGTTACTCAGTGGTGAGATTTATTGGTGGGCGTTAACTGGCGCTATTCAGGCAACGGTTGAGGCGCTACTATGGCCAATAGCAACCCGAATTCTGCTATCACCACAGCGCCGACCAATTGACGTTGATCACAATCGCCCAATCTAAAGAGCAGTATGGTTTCCTTTAAAAAACCAAATCTCGATTCGTTTCAAGAGCGAATTCATATTGCAAGCATCTTTGTTACTTTCTGCTTTCTACTTTTGGTCACGCGCCTAGTATGGCTACAGCTTGTAAGCCACGGCAAATACGCTGTACTAGCTGAAAATAATCGTATTGCGATTGTTCCTGCGCCCGCCAACCGAGGTCTATTAATAGACCGCAATGGGATTGTCATTGGCCGAAATTACTCCGCACTTACTTTAGATATCAATGCGGAGGAGGTGAAGGGCAATATGGATGACTTGATCGATGAACTCTCTCAAATTGTCCAAATTTCTCCTAGAGATCGGCGTAATTTCAAGCGTTCGCTAGAAGATTCACGAAAAATGGGTACATTCCCCCTAAGGTCTATGCTTACCGAAACCGAAACAGCCCGGTTTATGGCCAATCGTTATCGCTTTCCTGGGGTAGAAATCCGTGCTCGCAGCTTTCGTGAATACCCTTACAACGAATTGGCCTCTCATTTAATTGGCTATATTGGTCGCGTTTCGCAAAAGGACAGAGAGCGTATGCAGACCGAAATCGAGAATGCAAAGGCGGATGATCCAGATGCCTTGCAAGCCTCTTTTTTGCCAGGCATTCAATACGTAGGAAAAATTGGCTTGGAGCAAAGCTATGAATCAGTATTGCGAGGTACCCCTGGCTACGATCAAGTAGAAATCACTGCGGGCGGAAAACCAGTACGCACACTTTCAAGCTCTCCATCGATACCGGGAAAAAATGTCATTCTCTCCATCGATATCAAATTGCAATATTTAGTGGAGCAGTTATATGGAAACTACCGAGGTGCATTTGTAGCAATTGAACCAGAGACTGGTGACATTCTTGCATTTGTCTCAAAGCCAAACTTTAATCCAAATGATTTTGTTGAAGGCATTGATGCGGTTACTTGGAAAGAGCTCAACGACTCGCCGCAAAAACCTCTCTATAACCGACCGCTTAAAGGTATTTATCCACCAGGATCAACCTATAAACCTTTCATGGCGCTCGCAGCATTAGAGACAAATAAACGCACTCCATCACAAAGCATCTCGGATCCAGGCTATTTTGAGTTTGGAAATCATGTCTTCCGTGATGATAAAAAGGGTGGCCATGGCATTGTTGATATGCAAAAGTCGATTGTAGAGTCTTGTGACACCTATTACTACTTGCTTGCACGCGATATGGGCGTCAATATGATGCATGATTTTATGAAGCCATTTGGTTTCGGACAAATTACTGGCATCGATTTACAAGGCGAATCTAAGGGTGTTTTGCCATCTACAGAATGGAAAAAAAAGACCTTCAAGAAACCAGAGCAGCAAAAATGGTATGAAGGGGAAACCATTTCTCTTGGAATTGGTCAAGGCTATAACGCATTCACCATTTTGCAGTTAGCGCATGCCATGGCTAACCTAGCAAATAATGGCATTGTTATGAAACCCCATTTAGCAAAAGCGATCGAAGATCCGTTCACTCGTCAGCGCGCATTAACTACGCCCAAAGAAAGTTATCGCATAGAACTAAAGCCTGAAAACATAGAAGTAATTAAGAAGGCGATGATTGAAGTGAATAACACTGGAACATCGGCATCAATCTTTAAGGGCGCCAATTACCAAGCTGGCGGCAAGACCGGAACAGCACAGGTATTTAGTTTAAATTCCAAAGAATATCATCACGGATCTACTGCAGAGTTTTTACGTGACCATGCTTTGTATGTTGCTTTCGCGCCCGCTGAAAAACCAACCATTGTGATTGCTATGGTTGTCGAGAATGCAGGATTTGGCGCGCAATATGCTGCGCCGATTGCACGTAAAGCCTTAGATTTTTATATTGAAGGTAAATGGCCTAAGGAGGTTCCTGAATGGAAAAGAGCACCTTAGGAAAATTTAAAAAAATATTTTTTGCAATTTTTAGCGGTCTCGATCGCCAGCTAGGCCTTATTTTGCTTGCTTTAGCGACAGTTGGCTTTCTTACTTTTTTATCGGCTAGCCAAAATACTCCCGTGCAATTTGAAGACGAACTTCGTAACTTAGCACTGTCATTCATGGTGATGTGGGTGGTATCTCGCATTCCCCCAAAGTGGTTAGAAATAGGTGCCGCTTGGATTTATGGTCTAGGTGTTGCTTTACTTATTGCGGTAGCCGTTTTTGGCTTAATTAAAAAAGGTGCGCGTCGGTGGCTGAACATTGGCTTTGTTATTCAGCCCTCTGAGCTTATGAAAATTGCGATGCCATTAATGCTGGCATGGTACTTTCAAAAACGTGAAGGCATTCAAAAGTCTTGGGACTATGCTGTAGCGGCAATCATTCTTGGAATTCCTGTTTTGCTGATTGCTCGTCAACCAGATTTGGGAACCTCATTGCTCGTTTTTGCTGCGGGGATGTATGTCATTATTCTTGCTGGCCTTCCTTGGAAATGGATTTTGCCATTTATTGCATTAGGAGCACTTGGAATAATTTTGATTGTTATTTTTGGCAGCAGCATTTGCGCGCAAGATGTTGTCTGGCCATTTGTACATAGCTATCAAAAGCATCGAGTATGCACATTGCTTGATCCAAGCAGTGATCCTCTTGGAAAAGGTTTTCACACTATTCAATCGATGATTGCTATTGGATCAGGTGGTTTTTTTGGCAAAGGCTGGTTTCAAGGAACACAAACGCACCTCGAATTTATTCCGGAAAAGCATACGGACTTTATTTTTGCTGTCTACTCAGAGGAGTTTGGACTTGTTGGGAATATCATTTTGCTAGCACTCTTTTTTGCGCTCATCAAAAGAGGTTTGGCAATTTCTGCAAGCGCGCCCAATTTATTCACTCGACTACTAGGTGCTTCAGTAACCTTAATTTTCTTTACTTATGCTTTTGTCAATATTGGCATGGTAAGCGGCTTATTACCTGTGGTGGGTGTCCCGTTACCATTTATTAGCTATGGTGGTACGGCCCTAGTAACACTCGGATTTGGGGCGGGTATTTTAATGAGCATCCATCGTCATCGACGTCTTGTACAGAGCTAGATCAACCAAACTGACCTTGGATAAATAAAAAAGCCCGGCATGCCGGGCTTTTTTATCAACAATGCAAGAATTACTTCTTACGCTTGTTTACTGAATCTTTAAATGCTTTGCCAGCAGAAAACTTAACAGTTTTAGCAGCAGCAATTTTGAGTGGCTCGCCAGTTTTTGGGTTACGACCCATACGCGCAGCGCGCTTACCAGAAGCGAAAGTACCGAAGCCGATCAGTTGTACTGAATCGCCTTTAGTAACAGCCTTAATGATTTGCTCAATCGCAGAATTCAATGCAAATTCAGCTTTGGCTTTTGAGATCTCAGCATCGTCAGCAATTGCTGCGATTAGTTCTGCTTTGTTCAAGTGAAGCTCCTTATATATATTGATGTCAGCGCACATTACGCTTACATGATTTTAACCACAAAAAATTACAAAAATAAAGCTGCATCACAGCAAATTTATTCATATCATCTCATTAATCTTCCAAAACAGTAATATTCGATACAAAGTACTCTGTATCTCCAAAGCAGGTGGTTGGCAAACCAATATGCTGGTCATAGGAAAGAGATACCTTTTTCCCTAAATTAGCGTTGATTTTTTGAGCAACCGCATCTTCTCGTACGGTAAAAAAGAACTTTTCGGACATTGTTCCCGGCATAGAAACCATGGCCAACTCCCCCTCCCAGGTTTTGCAAACAAACCCCCGGTGTGAAAATTTTTGCACATATCCTGCGCGCTCACCATTTCCATAGCTCCAATTAAGCATAATCCAGGTATAGCCAGCAAGGCTGGCAAAGCCAATTACTAGAAGGCTAAGTAGCCATTTCACGAATCCATTCATGGTTTTCCTTAATACCCCGCTTTAAGCCCCGATTAGGTGCATTTATTTAAGCTTGCTTTAACGAATAAGCAGTATAGGGGGTAAATGATCACAAAAATAGTGAGGTTTCTGGCCTGCAGGCAAACTAAAATATTAGTGTTAACGCTAATCGGTAAATTTTATGGAAGTTCGACACCTAATATTTTTAATATTTGTTCTGTCTGCGATCTATGTCTATTACAGGGGTAGGGTCAGATTTGGTATCGTACGCTCTCTCACAGACTACCAAGTTCTTTTGGCACCAATTAACAGCCTTCTCTACCTTTTCTCCAAAACTAAAGCGGGGGCCTTTATTCCCGTAAAAGAATTTCCTGAAATGCAGATCCTCCAAGATAACTGGCAAATTATTCGAGATGAGGCATTAGCCTTAAATGCTGATGGCGCGATTGCCGCTGCAACTGGTTATAACGACATCGGCTTTAATTCTTTCTTTAGAACTGGATGGAAGCGCTTTCACCTCTACTGGTATGGGAAAGAAATGCCCTCGGCACAGGCCAATTGTCCTAAAACAGTTGCACTACTAAAATCAATTCCATCTGTTAAAGCAGCCATGTTCGCCTCCCTTCCACCTGGTGCTACTCTCGTGCGACACCGCGACCCTTATGCAGGATCTTTGCGTTATCACATAGGCCTTCTCACCCCAAATGATCCGAAATGCTTTATTGACGTTGATGGGGAACGCTATTACTGGAAAGATGGCGAACCTGTAATGTTTGATGAAACTTACATTCATTACGCAGCCAATGAAACTGAGCATCAACGTATCGTCCTCTTTTGCGATGTAGAGCGCCCTGTTTATACAAAAACTGTGCAACTTTTTAATCGCTGGTTTGGTCGGCATGTCATGAGCGCAGCATCATCACAAAATGTTGAGGGCGAACAAGTGGGCTTTGTTAATGTGCTCTTTAAATATTTTTACCATTTAAGAGCACAAGCAAAAAAATTGAAAGCAACCCATCGTCAGGTCTACTACATTGGGAAATGGGCGCTAATTTTAGGAATTTTATGGGCAATATTTTGGTAATTTAAAAGCTGAGTACTTCCATAATTTGTTCTGGGGTGATTGAACCCAAAATCTCAAGTCTCTTTTTTCGACTAGTTTGGCCGGAAAGAAATTGAATTTGCTTTTGTGGAACTTTTAGTTTTTTTGAAAGCCAAGCCAGCAACATTTCATTTGCCTTATTATCAGCAGCAATCGCCTGCAGAGAAATCTTTAAACACCCATCATGCAAACCCACTATTTTGGTTTGCTTTGCGCCAGGTTGACAGTACAGGCTAAGCACAATTCCTGTAGGGGTTTGTTTTAACCAATTCACTATCATTAAAGTCCTTTAAACTAAGGGCATGATAACGAAAAACTCTAGCGCACTTGAACAATTATTTGCCAATAATCGTTCTTGGGCAGAGGCAATGGTTGCCGAAGATCCACAGTTCTTTAAGCGCTTACTTTCACAACAGGCCCCTGAGTACCTTTGGATTGGTTGCGCAGACAGTCGTGTACCCGCCAATGATATTGTTAACTTACTGCCAGGGGAATTATTTGTTCATCGCAATATTGCCAACGTAGTAGTGCATACCGATTTGAATTGCTTATCTGTCATTCAATTTGCGATTGACTTACTAAAGGTAAAACATATTTTGGTAGTAGGGCACTATGGCTGCTCCGGTGTTCATGCTGCTATGACCGATAAACGCGTTGGTCTTGCTGATAATTGGTTGCGTCATGTCAAAGATGTTCATCAAAAACATGAACGCTATCTTGGAGAAATCATTCCAAGCCCAAGAAGACATGATCGCTTGTGCGAACTTAATGTGATTGAACAAGTAGTCAATGTGTGCGAAACCACCATCGTGCAAGATGCTTGGGCAAGAGGCCAAGATCTTACTGTGCATGGCTGGACATATCGACTCGAGACAGGCCTAGTGAATGACTTGGGTATGTCTATTAGCTCGCCAGAAGAAATGAATGTCAGATACGCCAAATCTCTCTCGCGCTATGACGCTGAATAATTTCGGTCTTGTTAAAAAAACTATCTAATTATTCTGGGGTTGCTCTTCTCAGAGCGCTCGCATCACTTCCGTATAAAACTCTGATTACGATTGGCTATGGCTTGGGTTGGCTCGCTGCCCACATTCCCTCCGAACGCAATCGTGTTGTTAAAAAAAATCTTCAACTATGTTTTCCCGAGTTAGATAGCTTAGAAATTGATCAGCTCAGAAAACAACATTGGCGACTTCTTGGGAGAAGCTTGGTTGAGAAAAGCATCATTTGGCTTGGTAGCAAGAAGCAACTAGAAGAGATGATTGAAGTGCATTCAGAGATAGACCTGACAGATAGAAAACCAAGGATATTGGTCAATATGCACTTCATTGGTATTGAAGGCAGCATTATCCTAAGCGCACTCTCCCAAGAGAAGGGGTGGCCAAGAACCTCAGGCTTTTTTCAAAGAATGAAAAATCCTTTTTTTAACCGCAAAATTATCGAGTGGCGCAATCGATTTGGAGGTAACTCTATTGATCGTCAAGGAAATCTTCTTGAGTTAATTAGAGAAATTCGTAAAGGTAGCTTTATCATCATTGCACCAGATATTGATCTCGGGCTCAAAGATTCAACCTTTGTTCCTTTTTTTGATATTCAAACCAATACTATTACGGCTGTTTCTAGGATCGCCAAAATCACAAACGCACAAGTTTGTATGATGATTACCACTCTAAAGAAAGATGAGGCGGGATATCTTTGCTCAATTAGCAAGCCATTAGAAAATTTTCCTACCGATGACCCTCAGGCTGATACTGCCAGACTTAATCAAATTTTTGAAAAAGAAATCCGCTTACGTCCAGCCGAATATTATTGGGTACACAAACGATTTAAGAATCGTCCATTTAACGAAGCAAATCCTTACTAGCCATAAATGAATTAATTCCTACATAATGTGGTGATGGAAGAAAAAATTCGCATCTCTAAACTGCTATCAGAATTGGGTCTATGCTCTCGCCGTGAAGCTGACTCATATATTGAGCAAGGCTTGGTGACAGTAGATGGTGTGGTCGTAAACGAACTGGGCTCTCGCGCATTTCGGCATCAAAAAATAGAGCTGCAATCGGGTGCCAAAGCACAACAAGCTTCTAGGGTGACTGTTATTTTGAATAAGCCCGTGGGGTATATCTCTCATTATGATGATGAGCAAGAATATCGACCAGCAGCCTCACTCATAACACCAGAGAACTACTTTTCTAGCCCCCTGGATAAAGGGCGAAACCCGCGCTTCAATACCAAAGGCTTGGCTCCTGCTGGTCGTCTAGATATTGACTCTACAGGTATGTTAGTTCTAACTCAAGATGGGCGAATTGCCAAACTACTTATCGGCGAAAACAGTCCCATTGAAAAAGAATATCTTGTCCGGGTTGAGGGCGCACTCTCTTTTGCTGATTTAGATCGGTTACGGCATGGTCTTGAGCTTGATGGGCTAGCCTTAAAGCCAGCCCAAGTCAGTTGGCAGAATGAAGATCAACTCCGATTTGTGTTACGCGAGGGACGTAAGCGTCAAATTCGTAGAATGTGTGAGATGGTTGGGCTCAAGGTTTTAGGCTTAAAGCGTGTTCGCATGGGACGGATTTCGCTTGGAGCCCTGCCACCGGGCAAATGGCGCTTTCTTAGGCCTGAGGAACAGTTTTAAGCTTTTCCCCCGCTTATAATCCAGTCTATTCAAATAGGCTCAGAATTACCATCGATACCATCACCTCCAGCACTCCCGGCGCAGAAGTCTTAAGACGTCGTAGCTTTGCCATCATCTCCCATCCGGATGCAGGTAAAACTACGCTTACTGAAAAATTACTCCTTTACGCTGGTGCCATTCAAATTGCTGGCAGTGTTAAAGCTCGCAAAGCCAGTAGACATGCGACTTCAGACTGGATGGAAATTGAAAAGCAGCGCGGAATTTCTGTTGCTAGCTCCGTAATGCAGATGGAATATCGTGATTGCATTATTAATTTGCTCGATACCCCAGGCCACCAAGATTTCTCTGAAGATACTTATCGCGTTCTCACAGCCGTAGACTCAGCCCTAATGGTAATTGACGCGGCCAATGGTGTTGAATCACAAACCCTGCGCTTGCTTGAGGTATGTCGTGCCCGCAACACTCCCATTGTTACTTTTATTAACAAAATGGATCGCGAAGTTAAACCACCCATGGAGTTGATGGATGAAATTGAATCCGCTCTTGGAATCGAAGTGGTTCCATTTACTTGGCCAGTAGGCATGGGTAAGTCATTCGCTGGAGTAATTGATATTGCCAACTCTCAAATGCGGATGTTTAAAGCGGGCGAAGATCGTGTGACAGAAAACTCACATGCGATAGTGGATGTGAATGATCCGGCCCTCAAAGAGCGCCTTGGGGCAGATCTGGAAAATGCCTTGGCTGCGGTCGATCTCATTAAAAACGCAATGCCTGCTTTTAACAAAGAAGCATTTTTAGCAGGGCATCAATCTCCTGTATTTTTTGGCTCTGCTATTAATAATTTTGGTGTACGTGAAATTCTGAATACTTTAGTTGAGTTGGCGCCATCACCCGGATCACGCAAAGCCTTACAACGCGAAGTGAGCCCAGCAGAAAATAAATTCTCAGCAGTAGTATTCAAAATTCAAGCCAATATGGATCCGGCTCATCGAGATCGTGTAGCCTTTTTACGTATCTGCTCAGGCCACTTTCAGCGTGGCATGAAACTCAAAATTTGTCGCAATGGCAAAGAGGTGCGCACCAATAACGCACTCTCTTTTCTATCTCAAAGACGCGACATCTTAGATGAAGCATTTCCCGGTGACATCATTGGATTGCCAAATCATGGGCTCTTAAGGCTAGGTGATACGCTAACTGAGGGTGAGCAACTCCAATTTACCGGCCTACCTTTCTTCGCCCCCGAGATTTTCCGCATGGTCGAATCTGCCGATCCATTACGCTCCAAACAATTACGAACTGGCTTAATGCAGCTAGGAGAAGAAGGTGCTATTCAAGTATTTCGTCCGATGACGGGTGGCACGATGCTCCTTGGAGCTTTTGGGCAACTGCAGTTTGAAGTTGTGAGCCACCGTTTGCAAACTGAGTATGGGGCTGAGGTTCGCCTGCTACCTGCACGCTATAACTTAGCTCGTTGGGTTAGCTCTGATGATCCCGTTGCCCTAAAGAAATTCATCCAAGAAAATATTCACCGTATGGCTGAAGATGTTGTAGGAGCCCCGGTATTTCTAGCCTCCCATAAGTCAGAGCTCGACGTTGCTCAGCAACGCTGGGAATCTATTCAATTCCATGCATTACGAGAGCATGCAGGCTTAATTTACCAGTCTGATCTAGCTGGTTAATTTAACGCAAATTTAATTTCGGGTAGTTGCAATCAAATACTGCAACTAAAGATGTATCACTCTTTCTAAAGCTGGCAGTTTTTCCATACTGAGCACAATAGGCATTTGCTTTTTGGGTCAGAGATTCAATTGAATCGCCATCGCTATTCAAAAAGGTTACATGGTTCGAATCTGATGCATCGGTATATACCGCTGCACAGCCAACTAGGAAAAACACAGTGAAAAACAAGCATCGCACCAATTGATTCATTAACACCCTCATTAAAAAATTAATTATGTCTAAATCATAATGTCTGCTGCGCCAAATGCCTTATTGAATATGTGATTACCATTCCTTGGCGCATAAGTTGGCTTTCAAAGCCAAACTCTAGTGAAATTTTTTATGCAATACTAGACAGATGAGTACTACAAGATTCTGCCTCATCCGCCATGGTGAAACAAACTGGAATGCTGAGCGACGCCTTCAAGGCCACACCGATACAGCTCTTAACTCACGTGGCGAGATGCAGGCCAGGCTAATGGCACAAGCCCTTAAAAATGCCAAGCTTTCATTTGACGTTTTGTACTCTAGTGATCTTCAAAGAGCAGTTCATACTGCTGATGCGATTGTGCAATCATTTGGAGTTAAAAATAACATCGATAGCGCCTTGCGAGAGCGCCATTTTGGAGCGCTTCAAGGTCTAAGCATTGATCAGGCGCCGCTAGCTCACCCCGACATATGGCAGGCTCATATTGCTCGCCAGCTAGATCACGATCTGGCAGGCGGTGAAAGCATTCTTCAGTTTGCAGCTCGAGTCGAGAGTGCAATTGAAAGGTTGCGCGCACTACATCATGGAAAAACAATTTTGCTAGTTAGTCATGGGGGCACCCTTGATATGATGTATCGAATTGCAAGTAAGCAATCCCTCGACTCTGAGCGAATTGTCTCGGTACCCAATGCCTCTTTAAATTGGATTACTCATAACGATCAAGGCTGGTCGGTAGAGCGCTGGGCCGACATAAGGCATCTTCAAGATGGGGCTCTCGAAAACGTAGACCTCTAATAAAAAACCGCCATCAGGCGGTTTCAAATCCCAGGGCAATAGTAATTACTTTCTAATGTGGGCATGGCGAGCAGCGTCTTGTGACATGCCATCGCCTCTAGGTTTACCCTCTAGGGCTTCCTTTTCAGCAGTAATTTCTTTGCGGCGCTCCTTGCAAGAACCCGCTATTTCTTGCAAAGCTTTACGCGCTCTTGCGGCAGAGGCCTTCACTCCTTTGCTTTGAAACTTTTCATTTTCAGCTTGATAGGTTTCAAAAGCTGCGATTAATTTGTCATGATGATGTGACATAGTTTTCCTTATTTATAGTTGAGTGAGCCTAGCTAAGATGCACTTTAACCCATTACTGAAACAATTCTCTGATTATTGTGTCCAATGATCTATGATGGCCTTAAGCTTTTCGGGACCGAGCTCGTTTAAGTATTGATTAAAGTCATCACGTAACTTGGAGCCCTTTTTAAAAGCAAATCCAAGCTTATCAAAGCCTATCACTTGATAACTACTGCTTACAGGTAAATTGAGTGATTTTTGATAATTCACCAACATGACGTTATCCACAAATACTAAATCTACATTCCCATTTTGCAGGGCAATCAGTGCCTCTGCTGGAGATGGATATAGCTTGACCTGATCTACGGAATAATATCCTTGGGGTTGCAGCACATTTTTTACATAGTCATCAAAGACCGTGCCTGTGGGGTAGGCAATCGTATATTTTTTGAGCTGCGATAAATCTGTTATTTTAATATTTCGTTTATTAAGGCTAATCAGCTGCCAAGTGCTAACAAAGTATGGATTAGAGAAATCCATCACCTCTTTACGCTTATCGGTAATCGATATTCCAGAAAAGGCCACATCCGCCTGTCCACTAGCAACTGCTCCTAACATTCCTAGCCAGTCATAAGCAGTCATCTTGAACTTACAGTTGCGAGATTTGCAATAGCCCTCAAAGATTTCCAAATCAACGCCTGTATATTTACCATCTTTTTCAAATAGCATCGGGGGTATTGATGGCGATACAGCTACCTTAATCACATTTGAGGGCTCTTCTTTTGAGCAGGCTACTAATAATAAAAGTGAGCAAAATAGAATGGTGAATAAGCGGATAGATTTCATGGAGGGAGATTTATGGTCTATTGAGTGCTATTCCAGCGAGGTGATGATACTACTTACCTTGACACACCAAAGGCATTTCCCATAAAGGCTTCTCTTGCCTAAAATCACAACTAATGCCATCAGGCGATGTGGAGCTTGCTTGACAAGCTCCCAAAATAATGACGAAGAAGGAAAGTAAGACAAAACTAATTATGGAACGCATGGTCGAATATCCATTAGTGTGTTGTTAGATTGAAAGCATCCATTTACTTTGGCTAAAGAATTGCCACTATCTCACTTAATGAACGTCCCTCATAGTTAGGGCGTTCCCCAATCTCTTCGAAGGGATGAGCCAAACGATTTACCCAAAATACATCAACACCAAACCATTTGGCTGCCAAGGCATCCCAGGCATTACTAGAAACAAACAGGATGTCCTGCTTTTGTACGGAGAAGGCTTTTAATAAGAGCTCATAGACCTGTGGTGCTGTTTTAAATAATCGCACCTCTTCTACAGTAAGCAAGCGATCAAGGTATGGGGCTAATCCGCCACTATTAACAACTGTAGCAAGCATTTCTTTACTGCCATTAGATAGAATGGCTGTGGATTTATTGAGCTCTTTAATGGTTTTTAAAACACTGAGGCTATCTTCAAAAGCAGTGAGCTTGGCATATTGGCCCATGAGTCGCTCCTCATACTCAGGGGTAAGAGTCAAAGCCATTCGCTTACAAACATAACGCAAAGATAAAATAGTGATATCCCAGAAAGGTAAGTAGTGCTTGCTTCCAGCGGGGTTAGGATCACTCATCGTCACTAAACGTGTGTATTCAATTTGACGATCACGCCACATCAGCGCCAATGCTTGACCATTCCCAGGAAATAACTCTTCAGCAAGCTGGCCAATTGAATAAACATCAAATAGGGTACCGTATGCATCAAAAGCAATGAGCTTATACATTCTGAAATCTTTCTCTACTAATTGATATTTTTGTTTGTTTGACAATAAATTAATCTACCGCCCAAAAGATGAGCCCTTTATGGGTTAGGCCAATATAGCCTACTTAAAGACTTACTCTCCAACGACAGCTTGAACCTGGCGGGTTTTAATCCACTGAATAATCGCCTTAGTAGCAAGCTCTTCTCTGCCGCCCATGGAATGAAGATGGGTGCCCCCACAAATATCTCCAGTGCCTTCGCCACCCTTTACAGTAATGAGATTATTTTTAGAATACGCCACAACTGTTGAGTAGGGCGTATGTGGACATTGATCATCTCCATGATGAATATTGAGTACAGGGGCTTTCAATTCCGACATATCAAATGACTCAACTGAGGAGCCATACCCCCTGTTGTAAGGACTAGCATTTGTCATCGATGCAGAATGAATACTTCCCTGTATTTCATTTCCGAGATTCTTGGCCAGCCACTTGGATGAGATCGTTCCATAGCTGTGGCCCATCACATAAAAATTATTTATTCCATATTTTTCTTTTAACAGCGCAATGATTTTTCTGACATCATCAGCATGCTGTTTTGACGATCGATAGTCATCATTACAGGCGAGCGGCTTGTTGCCCGGCGCAACCTTATTTTCATCGCTTGGGCAATCCATAACGACTAGCGCAATTCCTGCTTGAGCGAATAACTCCGTGTTGTTCTTTAAATAATTTAGATTGCGCTTCCAGTCATTCTCAGAATTAATATTGGCAATTCCAGACCAGCCACGATAAAAGAGCAATGCAGTGTCTGAAGGGACTGATGGCTTTAGCAAAATCGCCCTTTGGATCACTGGGGATTTTGAAAAGACTCCAGACTCTCTTCCCGCATCCACTTCTAAAAGAATGGGTGTTATTGTTTGAGCAATAGCATGATTGAAACAAACTAGAGCGCAGATACTCAGCAACCATTTCATATCAAAATTTCCTATGCCCAAAATGCTTTAATTTTTGGCCCCTCAACTTTTGACCGATCATAGCCTATCCGTAGAGCGCCAGCAATTTGTTTTGGGTCAAGCAAATTCACTCCCTGGGGCGTTCCCGCAACAATCCACATCGTTTTAGTTCCAGTTGCCTCTATATCTTTAATGTTTTGAGCAATAGGATGTGGGATGGTTGTTAAAATTGCGCCCGTGACACCGTCAGTCAAAGTAATAATCAAAGCCCTTTTAGAGCCAGCCACCAAATCAATGTGTGCGGGATTTGAGCAAATACCGCCATCCATCACATATCGTTGACCCAATAAGGTTGGCCCATCAACCCCAGGCAATGAACTACTTGCTGCGACCCCATGCGATAAGGGAATATTATTTTTTCTGGCAGTCAGCTGATTGACGACAATGCGCTCACCGGTATAGCAGTCAATACCGGTTGTATACATTCGACTGCTTGGCCAATCTTTTTTACTATCTCCGGTAAGCAATGCGGCTAATTTTTCAAGTCGGTCACCGTTTAGCTTATTATCAGAAGCCAATCCAGCATGGCCGATAACTCTCCGCGTCTCAATGCTGCCATCGACTGCACTCATATTGATTCGATCGGCTCTTAATTGACTCAAATTTGGCTTGGCTACAGGGGCAAGCTTTGCAAGAATTTCAGGAAACTTAGCAAAAAATTCGAATTCAGTTCGCAAGCGCAAAAATTCTCCTGACAATAATGAAGAGCCCATATATGATCCAGCCGAAGTCCCAACAAGCATCTCTGGGAGCCTAATCATGTCCAGGCCCTGTTCAATCAAGCCATGAAAAAATCCGCAATACCAAGCAATGTAGTACTCGCCACCACCGCCTAGCACCAAAGTTCGATCCATTCCTTTTGCAAACCTTGAAACTGTCGGCTTGGTGGCAATTGGAATTGCCAAGCCATCTTCGGCATATAAATTTTTTGTTATTTCTAGCGCCTTAATTTCGAGCGTTGATTTTGGAGAATTTGACTGGGCATATGCAGACTCTAGCGGGGCTCCAGCAGCGCCAATAAGCGATGCCGATCCTAATGCGGAAGTTTTTAAGAAATTGCGACGGGAAGACTGAGTCATGCTAGCCTCTTAAATGATTCATGAATTTATAGCACTGCAAATAACTACTATTCAAATATTGATTATGGTCGGCCCTAGCAGTGTTTAATGCTTTAACTTCACTGACTTATCTAATCATCCCACGGAAAGCGTTGGCGAGATAATTCCTCCATGATTTCGCGCTTACTAAGGGCTGCCTTTCTTTGATCATGAGCACCCTTGGACTGGGGCGATTTTTCTGTACTAGCTTGATCTGTATTTTTACCAGGCTCTGCAGTTGAAAGCTCGGAAAAATCAGCGCCTATCTGGTTTGCTTTATCTGGATTAGATTGATTAGTCATATTTTTTATTTAACAATTCTTTTCTTTTATACACAAGCTATCCGAGGAGCTTATATAAAGACCATCCCAAATTCAATACGACCAGAGAAATTAAGGTATTGAATGTAAATTTCATGCCAAGCACCCGCTTACTAAAATCAGGTGGCGGAATATTTATCCCCCGAGCATGAATCACGCGACCGATGATGAGGGTTATGCCAAAAATAGCAACTAGCCACCAAGGTGCGCCATTGAGCTCAAGACAAGCAATCAAAATAATTCCGATTGGAACATATTCGGCAAAATTTCCTTGAGCACGAATCGCCCTCTCTAAATCCTCATGACCACCGCTACCTAAACCTATTTTATTTTTTCTCCTCAGGCTAATTACTGAAAATGAGAGTTTGATAAAGATGATGGTTAATACGGAAGCAATAATTGAGGTAATAATAAGCATGGGGATCCTATATATTTTTTAAATTCTAGTGAGCGAAATTGGAATCACCCCAATAATATTCTTCGCAGCCAGAAATAAATTTGACCCATGCTCAGAGCGTCTAATTCTATTTCCAATTTTTTGCCTGCTGCGACAGGTATCTTTTAAATACTTTTGCTATTGGGGAAAGTTTTTTACCCTTGGGAACAACAATGTGCCAACTTGACTCAATTGGAAATTCTTTACATTTTAAGATGGCCACTTCTTCTTGATCAGCTTTCTCGCCAAGAGAATGCTTTGACAATACAGCTATACCTAGTCCGCCAATCACAGCTTGTTTAATTGCCTCATTGCTCCCAAGCTCTAATCTGATATTTGGCTTCATTTTTACTCTTTTAAAGTAGGCATCTGTTGCCATCCTAGTGCCAGAACCCTTCTCTCTAAGAATAAATTTTTCATTTTTTAACAGCTGAAGATCAATGGATTTCTTCCTGCCCAAGGGATGGTCTCTAGAAGCAACCAATAACAGGGGGTTTGGCATAAACACCTCATCTTCTATATCAACGTGCAGTGGTGGTTGTGACATGATGTAAAAATCATCCAAGTTCTCTTCTAATCTTTTAACCACACCATCACGATTGAGCACCTCCAAGGAAATGTCTATTTGAGGATACTTCGCACAAAAAGCTCCTAATATTCTTGGGATGAAATATTTTGCAGTACTCACCACCGCGACTCTTAACTTACCCCGCGTTAACCCTTTGATGCTATCAACTTCTTGCTCAAAAGCGCCCCACTCTTGGGAGATCGCTCTAGCAGTTTTTGCCAATTCGAGGCCCATTTGAGTTAAATGTACTTTTCTGGCCACTACTTCATAAAGTGGCACTCCAATAGCATCGCTAATCTCTTTAAGGCACATAGATGCCGTAGGTTGGGTAACGTGCACCATACGAGCAGCTGCACTCACGCTACCAGTGTCTGCTAAAGCCAAAAAAAGACGTAATTGTCGAAAAGTAATATTCATAAGTTTTTACTGATATAAAACTTTTGTTTTTTTGATTTTACCTTATATGTTTATTTTCCTAAAATCAGAGCAAAAGGAAAATTTATGACAAACCTATTAGATCCCTCAATTTTATTTTTCATTTTTGGAATTTTTGCCGGTCTTATTAAATCTAATCTTGAAATTCCTCAACCGATCTCTCGTTTTCTCTCTCTATATCTTCTAATGGCACTAGGATTAAAAGGTGGCTTTGCTTTAAATAAGTCAGGATTCACCTCAGAAATTGGAATTAGCCTTGGTTTAGCAATTACCTTAGCCATCATCATTCCATTACTAGGCTACAACTTGCTAAAACATAGGCTCGACAAACTGGATGCCGCCGCAATTGCTGCCACTTATGGATCCATTAGTGCGGTCACCTTTATAACAACGACGCAAGTTTTGGATCAAACAGGCATTCATTATGGCGGTCATATGGCTGCGGCAATGGCACTAATGGAGTCTCCCGCCATCATCATCGCGATAATTCTTGCTAATCGTATTCGGCAACAACGGCAGGGTACCGCCAGCCCGAACACCTCTCTAGGAAAAGTACTTCATGAATCATTTACTGATGGTGGGCAACTTTTACTACTAGGATCATTAGCTGTGGGCTTGATTTCGGGGGATTCAGGCCATAAAGTCATGGCACCATTTTCAATTGATTTATTCAAAGGCCTGCTCGCATTCTTCTTGTTAGATATGGGCTTAATTGCTGCGAGAAGTATTGGTGAGCTCAAGGGCAAGCCCCCAGTCACACTGGTATATGCTTTTATTGCGCCCCCGATTCACGCAATAATTGCTCTTAGCTTATGCCACTTATTTTATGTGCCGCTTGGTGACACAATTCTTTTGATGATTTTGGCAGCAAGTGCATCATATATTGCGGTACCGGCAGTTCTGCGCCATGCGATGCCTGAGGTGAATCCCGCCTTATATATGGCAATGTCGCTGGGGATTACTTTTCCTTTAAACATCATTTTAGGAATTCCTATCTATAGCGCCATTGCCAAGTATTTTGCTTAAGAATTTCAAATAAATATGTCCAGATACCTTAAACCTTATTTTGGATTGCAAGCAAGCCTGTTAACGCAACATGGCAAAGAAGCCATTATTTCTCCCGAACTACTTAGTACAAATGGACTGGAGGTAATTCATGTCAATAACTATGACACAGATAAATTGGGAACCTTTACTCGCGATATTCCTAGATATGGCTCGCAGCTTGATGCCGCCAGAAAAAAGGCGAGAATTGGTATGGCGCTCTCTGATACCAAAATCGGAATTGCTAGTGAAGGGGCGTTTGGGAACGACCCATATACCGGCTTGCTCCCTTGGAATTACGAATTAGTAATCCTGATTGACGACACTCGCAATCTAGAAATTACTGGCTTTTATGGCGGGGAGGCACAAAGTGCGAGCAAGCAGGTAACTAGCTGGGATGAGGTAATTGCCTTCTTACCTGAAGCCCAATTTCCAAGTCACCAATTAGTCATAAGGCCTGATGATGAATATCACCCTCTTTGCCGCAAAGGAATCAACACAATTGATTCCCTTGAGCTAGCTTACCACTGGGCTAAAAATCTCTCTAAAAACGGCAACATTTTTTTGGAGAATGATCTGCGCGCTCATACAAACCCCACGCGTATAGCAAATATTTTAAAAGCTACACAAGACCTAGCCAAGAAATTGAACTCGCTTTGTCCAAAATGTGAATCCCCCGGATTCTCGGTTACTAAAACTAAAAAAGGTTTACTTTGCGCTAATTGTGGAGCCTCCACAAATCTACCTATTTCTAATATCTGGTCATGCTTAAACTGTAGGCACACAAAAGAAATTGCGATTACCAATCAAGCCGCAGCTGATCCATCAAGATGCAATTACTGCAATCCCTAAAGCTATGCAATCTCAACACAGACAATTAACTCTCCTTCTGTGACTTATAAATTCGTAAGGCCCGGGGCGAAATCGACCAGAGCCTTGAATGCCTGACTCTACCTGTAAGACTTATAAATGCTGGGCTTGCCATTTAGTCCAATAAGCAAAACATCATAAGGGTCTTTTCTACCCTTATATTCAGGACCATCCATCCCTGGAGAGCCAACGGGCATAGCGGGAACTGCCAGTCCAATTGCTTTAGGTTTTTCTGCCAAAAGTCGCTTGATCTCTTTAGCGGGAACATGGCCCTCAATGGCATATCCCTCAATGAATGCAGTATGACAAGAACCAAACTGAATTGGCATTCCCAATTTCTTGCGAATTTCATCATTGCCATCTGTATAAGCTTTCACGGCAAAGCCATTCTTTTCCAGATGGTCAGCCCAATCTTTACAACAACCACAAGTAGGGCTCTTCCACATCGTAATGACAGGCTTTGGCGTTACAGCAAAACTCAAGGTTGGCAATAGAGCTAATCCTAAAGAAATGAGTCTTCTTTGTTGATTTATTTGTTTCATCTTTTAACTATCACTTTCTTTAAGCGAAGATTGCCCTTGCGGGCAACCCCCTCATTTGTGGGTATGTCCTTGGGTATTCATTGGCATCTGTCCACCACTCATGGGCATTTGATTAACAGACATGTTGCCCATCATTTGCTGATGTTGTTTCATCATCTTTTCATGCTCTTCTGGGTGGCAAAACTCATGGTCATCAGCACTAGAACTCATTTGATGAACGCCAGTGCCTTTGTAACCAAGAATGCCGGGATCAAGCATGCCTGCAATCATAGCAATATGGCCAAACACCAAAAATAGGGCAACGCAGATTGCGTGGATTTTTAATTTGCCCATTTGATCTAGCGCCTTATTCACCACACCCATCTCTTGTAAGGCAATCCAAATGAGTGGCAATCCTGCAATAACATAAGTACCAACCGCAATCACATCAATTACTGTTCTCCACTCACCTGCTTTAGTAATGGGAACTACCGCATTAGTTATGATGTAAATAATGATGCCAATAAAGTACACACCAACGGCAATCCCGGAAAAGCGATTCAGGTAATAAATAGCTCCATCAAACTTACGAGTAAATAGTAAATACAACTCGGTAATTGCTAGAGTCTCAGCCAGAATAACTGGGATGGCCATAAAAATAATTAAATTCCAGGGCTGATTGACAGCCAATAACTCCATATAGTGAGTCATATTCATAAGATTTCTCCGATAGATAGCAGTGGCGAAGCGCCACAAAAAATTAGTTAAAACAAAAATTAACTAATAGATCTTGGAGGTTTGAAGATGTGATTGGGAATCGCCTCAATCATTAATTGAGAAACCCACACAACGAAGTGACTAGAAAACTCGGGTTGCTTGTACTGATTTGAGGGTAAGTTTGCGACTACGCCCAAGCAACATTGATGATGGGTTTGGTGATTAGTGGATTGCGACTTTTCAATCTTTGTGTCGGCATTTGTATGACAGTCATGTTGCACTACATGCTGAACATGAGCGCCCCCCGAAGGCTCATATGACATAGACATACTGCCCGCATGAATGAGGCTGGCAAATAAACTAAGGCAGAGAGCAAAACAAATTTTTCTCATGTTTTGATTCTATGCTAATTTAATAATTTGTGCAGAAATATCCATAATAAGAGCAGCTGTCTTAGGATCAAGGGCAGCTGTATGCTCATCTAAAAGTAAAATACTACTTGGTTGTAATGCAGACATTAATAAGGAAACAGATTGACGTTGTCCTCCAGATAAAAGTCCCATTTGAGAATTCAATCTATCTTCAAGACCAAGATTTAGTCTACTTAGCTGCTCTTGAAAGATTTTTCGTAATTGATTATTTAACGCTAAAGATAAAGAACCTTTTTGTCCACGTCCATATGCAAGTGCCATATTTTCTTCTACTGTTAAATCGCCACAAGTTCCTGCTAGTGGA
>JALRHB010000050.1 GCA_023253245.1 Polynucleobacter sp.
CCGAGCAGATGAGCGACCGCCACCACGGGGGTCGCGCAAGCCATACTTATAGTGATATGCATAGTCAGCATGGCCAGGTCTAAAGGTTTGCAAGATATTGCCGTAGTCTTGACTGCGTTGATCAGTATTCCGAATCAATAAGCCAATAGGAGCACCCGTTGTTTTCCCTTCGTAGACTCCAGACAGAATCTCAACTTTATCTGCTTCTTGTCGCTGGGTTACATGGCGAGAAGTCCCAGGCTTGCGTCGATCTAAATCAAGCTGCAAATCTGCTTCACACAATGACATCCCTGGAGGGCAACCATCAACCACGGCGCCAATTGCCGGTCCATGGGATTCACCAAAAGTGGTGACTGTAAAGAGAAGGCCTAGAGTATTTCCTGACATACCTACATTATGTCATCTGTCAGGCCTAGAACGCTAAATTACGACTTTGGACTATGGCGCGGTTTTTTCAGGCTCTTCTGGCCAATCTCGAATATAGGCCTTGAGCATCGAGTTCTCAAAGTCTTGAGCCTCAACAACGGATTTAGCGACATCATAGAAAGAAATCACGCCCATCAACATTTTTTGGTCCATCACAGGCAAGTAACGCGCATGATCAACCAGCATCATACGACGCACCTCATTAATATCAGTTTGCATATTGCATGTGAGGGGTTTGGCGTTCATCACAGAATGAACCTTCAAGTCATCGAGCTTACCGTGATGTTTGGCCAAGGCAGCAATCACCTCACGGAAAGTCAAAATACCAACTAACTTATCGTATTCCATGACAACCAAGGAACCGATATCATGTTCACTCATCACTAAGACAGCCGTTTGCAATGCAGTATCTGGCGCTACCGTGAAGAGCGTGCTGCCCTTGACTCTAAGTATGTCGCAAACTTTCATTTTCTCTCCAGCAATGGGTTAACTATTAAGATCAATATATTCTTAAGCCTTTTGAGAATCAAGAAAGAAATCAAGCTTATTGGTAACGAATAACCCTTAGCACCCCGCTGCGAATATTGGGCAAATTGGCCACTAGAACCGCGCCAGCTAAGGTTATCCACCAAGTTAGGTAAATCCACGTTAAAGCCAAAGGAAAGATTGCAAAAGCCCCGTAGACCGTCTTATAAAAGGCATCATGGGTCAAAAATAAACCAAAGCCAAACTTCATGAACTCAAAGGTCAAGGCAGCAAAAAATGCCCCTGTAAATGCATCGCTCCACAAAATTTTGGCGTATGGCAAATACTTATAAGCCACTGAAAAAACAGTAATTGCTAAAAATATTGGAGCAACTGTTGCCAGCAATCCCAAACCAAAACCTAAAGACTCTGTCCAGCCTTCTGCCGCCCCAAATAGCCAGCCGCTCAAGTAGGTGCCAATACCCAACAAAATAGGCCCCAAAATAGTAGCGGCTGAGTAAATAGCAATTTTTTTCAGAATCGGACGCTTTTGGGTGACCTGAAAAATCTGATTAAAGGCATTTTCAATCACTATAAGCGTCATGATGGTGGTGATGACTAAACCCAACAAGCCCACCACGGTAAGCCCTTTAGCCTGGGATGAAAACTGATTAAGGTAGTTAAAAACCTGCTGATTAATACCTCCAGGCATGTAAGTATCCAGCAGCCAATTCTGGAACGCGTCTCTAATACGAATCACGCTTGGTAGATAACCAATCAAAATAGAGGCTACTGTCAACATAGGAACTAGCGCTAAGGTCGTAGTAAATGCTAGGCTAGCAGCGGCTTGCTTGAGATTTTGTCCGCGATTGCGCTCCCAGATCTCTTTTGCCAGAGCACGCCATAATTGAGGATTGGATATAAATTGCATCGCCCCCATCATAAAAGATAAGAGAAGAACATGAGTCAAGCCGATATTTTAGTTTTGTACTACTCGCGCTATGGAGCCACCCGAGACTTGGCGCGCATGATTGCTGAAGGTATTGAAAGCGTCCCTGGTGTTAACGCAAGACTGCGAACAGTTCCACCAATATCAACTGTCTGTGAAGCTACTGAACCTGCCGTACCAAAGGACGGCGCACCTTTTGTGGAGTACTCAGATCTCAAGGAATGCATTGGCCTAGCCCTTGGTTCCCCTACCCGCTTTGGCAATATGGCTGCGCCCATGAAGTATTTTTGGGATGGCAGCTCTTCTGAGTGGCTTAATGGGGCACTGATTGGAAAACCTGCCTGCGTCTTCACTAGCACTGGGAGCCTTCATGGTGGCCAAGAAAGCACCCTCCTGACGATGATGATTCCACTGCTTCATCACGGCATGCTGATGATGGGCATCCCCTACAGCGAAGCTGACCTCATGAACACCTCTACTGGCGGCACCCCCTATGGAGCAAGCCACCTAGCACATGCCGATGGTCGGGCGCCGATTAGCGCTGAGGAACAACGCCTAGCCAAGGCACAAGGAAAACGCTTGGCGCAGACGGCACTTAAACTCATTCAGGGATAAACCATGTTCTCAGACTGGCGCAATAAAGACCCTTATCAGCTAATTGCAACAGCTGCCTTTATAGACCTTTTTATTCTCTGCGTTGCTTGGGAGTGGTTTATCTCGCCTTTGCGACCTGGAGGCTCATGGCTTATTTTGAAGGCAGTACCACTCTTGTTTGCCATACCAGGCCTTTGGCGCGGCAATGTTTACACCATGCAATGGGCTTCTATGCTAGTTTTACTCTATATCACCGAAGGTCTTGTCCGGATTTTAGAGACTGGCATTAATTTTTGGATGGCCGCGCTTGAAACCACCCTAGGAGCCATTGGATTTGTCTGCCTGCTGGTTTACCTCAAGCCCATCAAAGCTAGGGCTAAAGAGTTGGCAAAAGAGCGCTCTGCACAGGAAAAAACGTCTTAAATTGCATTTTTAGCCAAAAAAAACAGATTGCTTGACTAAATTGAAGCAAATTTTTTAAAAAATTGTGTATTTTTTGTCATCCCAGCCTGTTTGCCATGCGTTGTATGCCCATGGAGGTGACAAAAATGTCAACAAGACTAAAACGTTGGGCCCGTGCAATTCAGCAAATTGACCTTTCTAAAAAGACAGACCCCGAGGTTGCAGTGGGCTATCTGGATAGTAAATATCGCGATATTGCCCGGCGCTATATCCGCATCTTAGGCTTTGAACGCACCATCAACTTCATGGCCAGTAACAACTTCCATCCAGAATAAACCCACCTACCAACCTATCCACCCCAGATGATTTACCTCTGGGGTTTTGCATTTTTGGGTCGCTAAAGACCCAAAAATATAAGAGAAGGCCTCCTTATCTCGGCCCGATCAGTACCCCCAAAGACCAACTTAAAAAATGGGGCTTGCTTTAGTAATTCCTCCAATCAACTCTTCGGCCTTTGGTCTGTCATAAAGAACGTTCAAAGTACAGCGGCATTAGGGATTGGATTTCACAAGCAATATCATTGAGAAAGCTGATCGGCCACTGGAACAAAGCGCGCATCACAATTAAAACATTGTTATAGATATATAGATTCAACATAGCATCAACAGTAAATTGAAGAAATAAATACCCATGCCTGTCACAATCGCTTGAAAGTCAATGTAATAAAAAGTAGGATGGAAAATCCAAATGGTAACAATGCGCATCAACTACCATTCTTCTTGCCCCACAAAAAGGAATCATCATGAGTCAAAAAAAATTAGTGAAGCAGATGTTGAAAAAATTAGACAAACTCGAAGCTGAAAGAGAGAAGCTGATTGATAAGCTAGCTAAAGCATTGGATAAGTTGGAGAAAAAAGCATCTACTAAGAAGGCAGTTAGTAAAAAGGCTCCACCCAAGAAAGTAGCTGCAAAAAAAGCGCCAGCCAAGAAGGCAACTGCTAAGAAAGTAACTGTAAAGAAAGCACCAGCTAAAAAAGTAGCCGCAAAGAAGGCCCCGGTTAAAACGGCAAGCACTACTCCTGCGGCTTAAGGCTCTTTCTTTTCAAGAGACTGCCCATGAGTAAATCCAAGCTCTCTGAAAATACTTATGAGGCAGATCTACGCCTTTTGCAAATTGAACTTGTTAAATTGCAGCACGAGATCATTGAAAAAGGTCAACGGCTCTTGGTCATTTTTGAGGGGCGCGATGCAGCCGGCAAAGATGGCAGCATCAAAAGCATTACAGAAAACCTGAGCCCCAGAGATACTCGAGTCGTAGCACTGGGTAAGCCCTCTCCACGTGAAGAGGGTGAATGGTATTTTCAGCGATACGTCGCACAACTTCCTGGTGCTGGCGAAACTGCACTTTTTAACCGCAGTTGGTATAACCGAGCCGGCGTAGAAAAAGTAATGGGTTTTTGCTCAGATACGCAATACAAACAATTCATGAATACCGTTAATCAGTTTGAGTCTTTACTGGTTGACTCTGACATCATGATTATTAAGTACTACTTAGATATATCTAAAGAAGAACAAGCCAAAAGATTAAAAGATCGAGAAAAAGATCCACTCAAACAATGGAAGATTAGTCCAATTGACCAACAGGCCCAAGAAAAATGGAACGCCTACTCCAAGGCCCGCGATCTGATGCTCAAACACACCAATACTATCGACGCACCCTGGACAGCCATCAATGCCAACGATAAAAAGTTGGCACACCTCAATCTCATTCGCGATCTTTTATCTCGAATGAGCTACCCAGGTAAAAATAAAAAGCTTTTGACGGTAGACCCGGCAGTGGCAATTACTTGGACGGCGGGATCCAAGAAATTGCCAAAGCTCTATAAATAAACTAGCGGGCTACTTGCTGAATTTGGGCAACCGTCAGGTAGCCCTTTTTATCCGAATCGATATAGCTGAAATGATCGTAAATGCGAGGCATACAGCCTTTAGCTTCTTCTGGCGTTAACTTACCATCTTTGTTTGTATCGCATTTAGCAAAACGTTCAGCAATCTCTTGATCCTTAGAGGTGCTGTCTGCAAAAGAAGACGGGGGCAGCATGAGGAGTGTCGCCGCCCCTACCAAGCAAATACCATGAAAGATGATTCGCATAAGTTAGCCTTACTTAGAAGCTGTGGCTCTTGGATCCGCAGAAGTCTCTAGAGCGACACGCACAACCTTCTTAGCCATTGCTACAAAAGATTCGACTGAGCCGCCACCAGTTCTAAAAGATTCGCCTTGGATTGTTACCAATCCTTCACCAATGAGCTCTTTAGTTTGGCTATCAGTAATTTTGCTCTCGACTAACATTGCTGGAGTTTTAGAGTTCACACCACCAGCATAAGCAGCTGCATTCATGGCCAGACCAATTGGCGTGAAATTCCATGGCTGCAAGCTATCAGTTGAGCTCTCTGCACCAGTAATGCCCACTGAAATACGCGCTACACCAGGTCCTGGTTTGTTCACAATTTTGATGTTACCCCGGCTATTAACGGCATCAACCATAGAGTCTTGCAAAGCGATTTGAGCTTGACTAATTGCCTCAGGCGAAATAGCTTTCGTAGCATTTT
Source organism: Polynucleobacter sp. (assembly GCA_023253245.1). GTDB lineage: Bacteria > Pseudomonadota > Gammaproteobacteria > Burkholderiales > Burkholderiaceae > Polynucleobacter. Next base: position 5,447 of record JALRHB010000050.1, read on the forward strand.
GATTCAAATAAATGGGATCCAAGATCACCGCAGTGTATGACCCAGGATTAACACCGGCCTTGCGATATCTCCAAATGCGCGTATCTGGCTCACTGGTTGCCATTGGGACCAATAGAGAATAATTTGGCAAGAATCCCGATTTAGGCATAGGTTGGCTCGCTAATTTTGGCGTGTTGCTACATGCAGCCAATAGCGCAGTCACAGAGATTGCTGCGACTAAAGTTCCTATTTTTTTCATTTGCTATCCCTCATAGTGGTTGAACTACATATATTAGCTTTTAGGCTAGTTTTACGAATCATACCTCGTTGAGCTTATCAAGGCATTTTTACTACCTAGGGCGCTGGGCAAGGCATTAAAGCACCAGACTTTTGATGCAAGCTGGGCTTGCACTCGGTTGATACAGAAATGGGTTTCACGGGGATTGCTTGGGAAGAGATCTGGGGGTGCGTGGCCAGCTCTGGGGATGGGGTCAAAGCTTTGGTGTTGAGCGCTGGGATGGATTTATAGAATTCTTTATCTGAACCCGGGCAAGGCATGAGTGCACCCGTCTTTGTGTTAACAATCGATTTACATTGTGGGTCTGCCTCTAAGCGTGCCTGCAACTTATCCGATGTACATCCCACTAAACCTAATAGGCTAACCAGGAGAAACAGACCATTTATTAATAAATTATTTTTCATGCAAATCATTCTAGGACAAACACTCTCTCAATAATAGTGGCAATATAGGGTCATTTACCACTTACAAAACAATGAGGAAAACCATGAATAAAGAGGCATTTGAAAAAGGCTTAAAAACCCGTCGTGAAGTATTAGGCGCAGAGTATGTCGATAATTCCATCAAAAACGCAGATGCATTCAACATGCCCATGCAAGAGCTCGTTACAGAATACTGCTGGAATGAAATCTGGAATCGCCCTGGTTTAGATCGACGCACGCGTAGCATCATTAATTTATCGATGATTACCGCATTAAATCGCCCTCATGAGCTCAAGCTACACGTCAAGGGCGCAATTAATAACGGTCTTACTAAAGAGGATATCCAAGAAATCTTTTTACAGACGGCGATTTATTGCGGCGTGCCCGCAGCAATTGATAGCTTTCGGTGTGCCAAGGAAGTTTTTAAAGAGATGGGTATATAAGCCGATAGCTCAATCATGCCAGCTGGGGTACTTGTGCATCACCGAGAGAAATAATTCAGATTGCAATTGTTGGTCTAACCAAGATTGCAAATGCCCCAGTGAAAGACTGTCAAATCTGTACCGGTCAACCATTGCAAACTGCCGAATGAATGGAAAGATCGCGACATCAACATAGGACAGCCTACTGCCCATTAGATACTGTTGCTCTTTGAGGGCCTTCTCTATGGGCAGGAGCATTTCCTCTAATGCTCTTTGGAGCACCTCTTCTTGTTTGAGTTCTGGATGGCGATTGGGGTACTTATATTGATCAAGCAAGACCTTAAAAGGGCCATCATTGCGCTTAACCCAAGCTTGAGCAACTTGCTCATCGACTACCGCCCATCCCTCAGGATCGGACTGAGCTAAAGCCCAACGCATAATGTCCATGCTTTGCTCAAGGACAAAACCAGCAGAAGCGAAAACTGGAACGGTTCCCTTCGGAGAGATTGCCAACATAGATTGTGGCTTATTACGCAGTTCAATTTCTCGATGCTCGTATTTAATGTCGGCGTACTTTAATGCCATACGAGCACGCATGGCATACGGACATCTTCGATAAGAATACAAAATTGGCAACACTGAATTTACATAAGCTCGTGGTAGTACTGAATACTCAAATTCACTAGCTCCAACATAATTACCGCCACTAAAAAGCGGAATGTCCAAGCTTTAGCCAATGGATTTAATGACAGTCTTGCACCCAAAAAAGCCCCTAAGATACTACCAAGCGCCATTAATCCACCAACCTCCCAGTTAACTTCCCCTTTGATCGAAAATGAGACCAATGCAATCATAGAAGTTACAAGAATGGCTAAATTCTTATAGGCATTAGCCTTTACCAATGGCAAATGGACAAAAGCAATTAGCGCCAACAACATATAAGTTGCCCCATCTAGAACGATGAGACCGAGCCAGAAACCTACAGCAAATAGAACAAAATGCTCAAAATACCGAAAACGCTCACCCTCTTCGAATTCTTTTTCAATTAACTTCTTTAATCCAGAAAAGATCAAGAGAAATGCACACAGCACTGCAATAGTAATGAGAAGCTTTACATCTCTTTCGGGCATATATTCTGCCAGTGCTGATCCAGCAATACTTCCAATAGCCGTGGGAGTCAGAATCTTAAAAGCCAACCTCCAATCGATTACACCGGCGCGCAAAAAAGTAATAGAGGCAATAAATGCACCAACCAATACTGGCACACGATTAGTAGCATTAGCCATAGATGGGGCGAAACCCATGAAGATTAATAGAGGCAGAGTAACTGCTGAACCACTTGAAGCAACAGTGTTAAGAAAACCACAAACCAACCCGGCTCCAACAGCAATGAATAACTCTATTGGCATTAAGCACCTAATTCGTTCATTAAATTAATGTGAGTCTACTCCTAAGAAATAAATTCCTAAAAAATAGCTTTAAATAATTTAAGAGAGGTGGCCTGCCCAGCAGGAGTCGAACCTGCGACCTACGGCTTAGAAGGCCGTTGCTCTATCCAGCTGAGCTATGGGCAGATGTTTGCTGGGATTTTCTCTGTATTTAGAAACAAATAAGGAGGAAAAGTGGTCGGAGTACAAGGATTCGAACCTTGGACCCCCTGCTCCCAAAGCAGGTGCGCTACCAGGCTGCGCTACACTCCGACGGAATCAATATTCTACACTGAGAAGGCTTCTAGGGGCAAATACTGTAAGATACCGCCCATGGTAGCCTCATTTTTAAGCACTAACAATAAACGATTCCGAGGATGGATTGCCCTTGGTTTTCTGTTATCTAGCTTAATCGGCACCCACTGGATTGGCTTTGCACACAGCATTAATCACTCTGGCATTCATGCTCAAAGTACTGATTTAAGTAGTCATGAGCAAAGTCCTAATGCACAACATGGGTCGAGCACCTGCCATCTTCTTGATGCTCTGACTCTCGCTGGTTTCATTGCGTCAGATAACGATACGTTTACCAGTAGCAATTTTTCTGGCATAGCGTTAAATGTTTCTAACTCGTATAGAGCCGAGCGTACCCTTGTTGGGCTTTATCAATCCAGAGCGCCCCCTACTTTCACTCTATAAGTCTTCTAAAAAACCAAACGATTTGTTTGGTAATTTGATTTATCTCGCCGCCCTCAAAGGATGCGCGAATTTGAGTGAAAGAATGCCATGTACCCAATTAATAAGAGTGTGACTAGGCACAAGCTGGTTTACATTCTCGTTTCAAGCTTTGTTAGCGCGAGCACTTTAGCTCAATCCGAAGCTTCATTAGAAGTAACCGCCACTGGGTCACAAGAGGCTACTCAAAGTATTTTGACGCCAACAAAGATTTTGCAGGGAGATGAACTCCTCAATAAATTAGGCAGCACTCTTGGGGCTACCATTGCTAATGAGCTTGGCGTATCTGCAACAGGATATGGTACTGGATCATCTCGCCCAGTCATTCGCGGTCTAGAAGGTGCCCGTGTGCAAATTTTACAAAATGGTCTATCTGTTGGCGACGTATCAAACATCTCCCAAGATCATGCTGTTGGCAACAATATGCAAAATGCCCA
>JALRHB010000051.1 GCA_023253245.1 Polynucleobacter sp.
CAAAATACCGAGGAGATTTTGAGGAGCGCTTAAAAGCCGTCTTAAAAGAAATTGCGTTGGATGATGGTCAAACGATTGTTTTTATTGATGAGATCCATACGATGGTAGGCGCTGGTAAAACCGAGGGTGCTATGGATGCAGGCAATATGTTAAAGCCTGCGCTGGCTCGTGGGGAATTGCATTGTATTGGTGCGACTACTCTAGATGAATACCGCAAGTACATTGAAAAAGATCCAGCGCTCGAGCGTCGTTTTCAAAAGGTCATGGTTGAAGAGCCTAGTGTCGAGGCGACGATTGCGATTTTGCGGGGCTTGCAAGAGCGGTATGAATTGCATCATGGCATTGAGATTACCGATCCAGCGATTGTTGCAGCTGCCGAGCTATCTCATCGCTATATTACCGACCGCTTCTTGCCTGACAAAGCAATCGACTTAATTGATGAGGCAGGTTCACGTATTCGGATGGAAATTGATTCCAAGCCAGAAGTAATGGACAAGCTTGAACGGCGCTTGATACAGCTCAAGATTGAGCGCGAAGCAGTAAAAAAGGAAAAGGATGAAGCTTCGCAAAAGCGCCTTGGCCTAATTGAGGATGAGATTAAGCGATTGGGTGCCGAGTATGCAGACCTTGAAGAAATCTGGAAGGCCGAGAAAGGCGCTGTGTTGGGCGCGGCTCACATTAAAGAAGAGATTGAAAAAACTAAGGCGGAGATAGTCAAATTCCAGCGTGAGGGCAAGCTTGAGAAAGTTGCTGAGTTGCAATACGCCAAACTTCCTGAGTTAGAGGCCAAACTCAAATCTGCGGCAGCCGCAGAAGCAAAAGGCGACAAAGATGGTGTGGCGAAGAATAAGTTATTGCGTACCCAAGTTGGCGCTGAAGAGATTGCTGAGGTAGTCTCACGTGCTACAGGTATTCCTGTGTCAAAGATGATGCAAGGCGAGCGTGATAAGTTGATTAAGATGGAAGAGCTTTTGCATAAGCGTGTGGTGGGTCAGGAAGAGGCTATTCGTGCCGTATCTGACGCTATTCGTCGTTCACGCGCCGGACTTGCTGAAGAGAATCGTCCTTATGGTTCATTCTTATTCCTTGGGCCTACTGGCGTTGGTAAGACGGAGCTTTGCAAGGCATTGGCTGGTTTCTTGTTTGATAGTGAAGACCACCTCATTCGTATTGATATGAGTGAGTTCATGGAAAAGCATAGCGTTGCTCGTTTGATTGGCGCGCCCCCAGGTTATGTTGGCTATGAAGAGGGTGGTTACCTCACAGAGCAGGTGCGTCGTCACCCTTATAGCGTCATTCTGTTTGATGAGATTGAAAAAGCGCATCCGGATGTCTTTAATGTCCTGTTGCAGGTCTTAGATGATGGTCGCTTAACGGATGGCCAAGGTCGTACCGTTGACTTTAAAAATACCGTGATTGTGATGACGAGTAATATTGGTTCTCACTTGATTCAATCAATGGCTGATAAGAAGCAAGCTGAAATCAAAGAGGCAGTATTTGAGGAGCTGAAAAATCACTTCCGCCCTGAGTTCTTAAATCGTATTGATGAGATTGTGGTCTTCCATGGTCTTGATAAGGACAATATTGCCAATATCGCGAAAATCTTGCTCAAGAACCTATCGGATCGCTTGGCTAAGATTGATATGCAGCTTGAGGTCAGTGATGCGGCGCTCAGTAAGATTGCTGAAGTCGGATTTGACCCGATTTTCGGGGCAAGACCGCTCAAGCGTGCGATTCAGCAGCATATCGAGAATCCTGTATCTAAGATGATTCTGGAGGGTAAGTTTGGCCCGAAAGATACAGTCCCGGTTGATGTGGATAAAAAAGGCGAATTTAGCTTTAGTAAGTGAGAAAAAAATAGCAGAAATTACTCTGCGCCAGTAAACTCGGCACATGACTGATGCGCTCCAAGGAAAGCGTGGCAGTGATGTCCGGGTTATTGGTCTTCTTAGTCTGGCTCACGGCAGCTCCCATTTCTTTCATTTAATCCTGCCACCCATGTTCCCATGGCTTAAGGCTGAGTTTGGCTTTAACTATGCTGAATTGGGATTGCTCATGACCATATTTTTTGTGGTTTCGTGTAGCATCCAAGCAGCTTCTGGATTTTTGGTTGATCGTATTGGCGCACGCCCAGTGCTATTTGCGGGGGTCGGTCTGTTAGCTCTAGCAGCCATTATTTATTCACAAAGTAATGGCTATGCCCTATTAGTTTTAGGTGCAGTGATTGCTGGTTGTGGCAACGGAATATTTCATCCAGTTGATTACACCCTAATAAATCACAAAGTATCCCCGCCAAATTTAGCTTATGCCTATTCCATCCATGGGGTAGCCGGTTATATTGGCTGGGCTGCAGCACCAGCTTTCATGGTGGCAATCGCTACCATAGCGGATTGGCGTATCGCTTTTTTATCTGCAGGCGTCATTGAGGTGCTCATCCTGTTCACTTTATGGGCTGGACGGGATCGATTGATCGATGATGTTAGGGCTAGACAGGAAGAATCTAAGGCAAGCCACGCTCAAGAAAATCCCGGTGGCGCACCCATGAGTACATTTGGTTTCTTAAAATTACCGGTGGTTTGGTTATGCTGGGTTTTCTTTTTCTTCAGTATGGCAGCTACCACTGGATTACAGTCGTTTGCACCAACAGCGCTTTTTGAAATCTATGAACTCCCTGTGAGCTCTGGCAATTATTATTTGACCCTAATGTCAATGGGTGGAGCGGGTGGAATGCTACTTGGTGGCTACCTTGCCAGCAAGCTTAAGGTGCCCGAGAGAATCATCACCATTTGTTTTACAGTGAATATTATGATGGGCTTGTCATTGGCAACTGGTTTAGTACCAGTTCATTTTATTATTCTGGCTTTTATAGTTATCGGATTAGGCTTGGGTGTTGCAGCTCCATCTCGTGATTTGATGATTCGTACAGCTACCCCTTCTGGAAGTTCTGGAAGGGTATATGGCATCGTTTATTCAGGCATTGACTTAGGGGCAGCTATGAGCCCACTAATCTTTGGAATCTTTTTGGATATCGGGCTACCAAAATTCTTGTTTATCGGTGTTGCCTTCCTGCAGTTGATGATTATTGTGACTGGCTTTAAGGTTTCCACACTTTCAGCCTCCAAAGTGACTGCCTAAGTCACCCTCTATTCCACTATGTGGAATGACATTACTGCAGATAAAAAGTAGGCCTAAGATAAGTCCAGATAGTCATATCGGTAAGTGATTATAAATTTTATATTGCAAAATATAAATTTCAAGTTATTGAATTTATTGAATAAATTATTTTAAAAATTATATTAATTTCTCCTTGCATCACCAGTTTTGATCTATAAACTCTTATATAAGACATAAGACTTAGATGTCTAAATGAAGTGTCTCAATATTCGCAGTTTTGAATTACTTGTTGAACTTAGGGAGAAAAACATGGCAGATCGCAAAGCAGAAATCGCAGCACTACAAAAAGACTGGGATACCAATCCACGCTGGAAGGGGATCACCCGTGGCTATACAGCCGAGGATGTCGTTCGTTTACGTGGCTCGCTCAAAATCGAACACACATTAGCCAAGCATGGGGCAGAGCGTCTCTGGGACTTAGTGAATAACGAAGCTTACGTTAACTGCTTGGGTGCGTTAACTGGCGGTCAAGCAATGCAACAGGTTAAAGCTGGTGTGCAAGCAATTTATTTATCGGGCTGGCAAGTGGCTGCCGATGGTAACTCTTATGCGGCTATGTACCCAGATCAATCTTTGTATCCTGTTGATTCAGTGCCTAAGATGGTTGAGCGTATTAATAACTCATTCCAGCGCGCTGATGAAATTCAAACTGCTAAAGGTATTAACAAAGGTGATCCAGGTTATATCGAGTATTTCGCTCCGATCGTTGCGGATGCAGAAGCTGGTTTCGGTGGTGTGCTGAACGCATTTGAATTAAGCAAAGCTTTGATCAAGCAGGGTGCAGCAGGTATTCACTTCGAAGACCAATTGTCTTCTGTGAAGAAGTGTGGCCACTTGGGTGGCAAGGTATTATTGCCGACTACTGAGTCAGTCCAAAAATTGATCTCAGCTCGTTTGGCAGCTGATGTAATGGGTGTCCCCACTATTATTTTGGCGCGTACTGATGCTGAAGCTGCTGATTTGTTGACTTCTGACTATGATGAAAACGATAAGCCATTCTTAACTGGTGAGCGTACATCCGAAGGCTTCTACAAAACACGTAAAGGCTTGGATCAAGCAATTTCACGTGGTCTCGCGTATGCAGCTTATGCTGATATGGTTTGGTGTGAGACAGGCACGCCTGATTTGGATTTTGCTCGTAAGTTTGCTGAGGCTATTCGTGCGAAGTTCCCTGGCAAGATGTTGGCTTATAACTGCTCACCATCATTTAACTGGAAGAAGAACTTGGATGATGCAACGATTGCTAAGTTCCAACGCGAATTAGGCGCGATGGGTTACAAGTATCAGTTTATTACCCTCGCTGGAATTCACTCAATGTGGTACAACATGTTCGACTTAGCGCAAGACTATATGCAGCGTGGTATGACCGCTTATATTGAGAAAGTACAAGAGCCAGAATTTGCTGCACGTGATCGTGGTTACACCTTCGTATCTCATCAGCAAGAAGTTGGCACAGGTTACTTTGATGATGTAACGACTGTGATTCAGGGTGGCAAGTCTTCAGTAACTGCGTTGACTGGTTCTACCGAGGAAGAGCAATTCCACTAAGGAATTCTTAAGTAGTTTGTAGTAGCAGCTCAGAAAAATTAAGCTCATACTGCCGCGGCATCTAAATAACCTCACAAGGGTGACTTAGATGCCGTTTTCGTTTACATTCTTGCTATGACTGATTGCGCACTGTGTAAAGATGAGCTAAAGCCTGAAGAAGGTCAACTAGTTTGGCGCGGCGATGATTGCCGCATCATTCTGGTAAATGATCCCGATTTACCTGGATTTTGCAGGGTGATCTGGAATCAACATATTGCCGAGATGACCGAGTTATCTTATGGTGAACGCGAGCATTTAATGACTTTAGTGTTTGCTGTGGAGCAGGCTATTCGGCAAGTGATGCGCCCAGATAAAGTGAATATTGCTGCGCTAGGGAATATGGTTCCCCATCTTCATTGGCATGTGATTCCGAGATACATAGATGATGCTTACTATCCCAGTTCTATTTGGTCAGCAAAGACAAGAGAGGCGCACCAAAGTCAGTTAGAGAATCGCCAGAAACTTGCTCGAGAATTACCAGGGGCAATAAGAGAAGCTATTGCATTGCTAGCGTAATGTATTTCATTTAATTAGATTGAATTGAGCTCAAGGGTAAATTCTTGAGCTCTTTTCAACATTGCATTATTGCAATTTGTCGCAGCTTACTGGTTTGATCTGATCAGGGTTTGCTTGCCCGAGATAAATGCCAATAAGTTTCACTGGACCTTGTCCAGCTGGTTTGCCATAGTGACACCAATTCATTGCCTCAATGTAGGAGCTACCTGCTGGGATAACTTTCTTTCCTTTGGAGCCGTAGTCTACCTCGAGATCACCTGACACTACATATACATAAAGTGGGACAAGATGCTGATGGACATCTGTTTTTTTTCCAGGGGTAATCTCGATATTGAAAGCATTGATGAGCGGTGATCCAGATGGAAATTTAAATTCCTGACCAATAATCGTTTTGTTGGCACCAACCATGGGGATTACAGTTGCAGTAATATCCTCGTAGGCTGTTTTACCATCTGTATGGTTGATGGCATTTGCATAGCTTGCTAAGAGTGAAAGACCCAAAACCACAATTATTTTATTTACAGATAGTATTGATTTCAATGTGTTCATGAAGCCTTCCTTTTATTTAAAGTTGTAGGCTGATTATGATTGAAGAGAATTTAAACCGCAAGTGATCGCCGAGATCGGCTTTAACTCTAGTTATGAAGGGATTTTTACAATGAGCAAGACACTTATTGGTCGCCACTTGGAATCATGAATACCCCTACTGTTGAACGGCCAAATACTGTTATTGCTGGAATTTCAGGGTTCGGTACTTACGTGCCAAAAACGCGAATTTCTGCAGAGGAGTTAGCACGTGATGCCAACATCCCCCTTGAGAAACTAACCGAAGGCATTGGTTTTACGCACATCCACAAAGCAAGCGATGATGAGCATCCATTCACAATGGGACTGGAGGCTGCAAAAGAAGCTCTTTTGGATGCAGGGCTAGTGGGTGAAGAAATTGATTTAGTCATTTTTGTATCTGCGGGTGATTATGATTATCGATTTTGGTGCCCATCAAGCGCAGTAGTTCGTGAGATTGGATGCCACCATGCTTATGCATTTGAAGTGAGAAATGGTTGTGCTGGCGGGAATTTAGCCTGCAATGTGGCTATGGGCCTGATGGAAAGGGATCCATCTATTAATCATGCTTTAGTCATCTGCGCCGATACACTCACGCGCGTTGTTTCCCCCAAAATCCCAGAATGTCGACCTATCCTTTATTTTGGTGATGGCGCCGCTGCTGTTGTGCTAACCAGAAATCATCCACGTTACCAATTCTTAAGTTTTTCTGAACACACTGATGGAGATTTGGGTGACCTATTGAGAGTTGAGGCTGGTGGAACTCGCATGCCTATTAAGCCTGGCTTTAATGAGTGGGAGAAGACTTTCTCTTGCGTAGATGAGCTTGCGTTTGCAACCTTGGTAAATCAAATTTACCTAAAAGAGTATCTTAGTGTTATGAATAAGGCGCTCGATAGGTCTGGAATGATGGCGTCACAAATTGAGTATGTATTAATGAACCAGATTAAAAACTCATTGCGTATCCACATCATGAATGGCATGGGAATACCGGAGGATCATACCTATATCAGTATGGGAGAGTTCGGCCATATCGGGCCTGCGGATTGCTTATTCACAATGGCAAAAGCCCATCGCGAGGGTTTATTGCCCGAAGGTAAGCTCGCTATCTTAGCTGCTAGCGGACTAGGATTCTCTTGGTCGGCTAGTGTTATTCGGTGTTAATTGATGCCTCACTTCATTATTAATGTGAGAATTTTTATTGAATACTCATAATGCTCAAAGTCTTTAAATATGGAAAAATCTTCGGGTGAATAAAGAATCCAAAGGGATGCTCATCGGCTTTGTTGGGATTTTGATTTTTAGTCTCACGCTACCCATTACTAAAGTTGTTTTGCTTGGTTTTAATCCTTATTTCATCGCTTTTGGGAGAGCGCTTCTAGCGGGTTTCTTTGCTTCGGCTTATCTCTTGTATACAAAGGCATTATTTCCTCCGAAGTCTGACATATTGAAGTTAGCAATCATTGCCCTGGGGGTGATATTTGGCTTTCCCATTCTCACTACGATTGCAATGGAAGAGGGTTCATCAGCCCATGGCGCAGTCATTTTGGGAATGATGCCTTTAGCCACAACCGTGATCGGTGTGATTCGTTTTAAGGAGCGTCCATCCAAGGGATTCTGGTTAGTCTCCATCCTGGGTGCGGGACTGGTAGTGGTGTACGCACTCCTGAAAAACTCTGGGAATTTCACCTATATTGATGGCCTCTTAGTGCTGGGTGGTATTTGTGCCTGCGTTGGCTATGTAGAGGGTGGAGAGCTTTCTCGCAAAATGAGCCCTCCGCAAGTGATTTCTTGGGCCTTGGTCATTTCACTACCAATAAATTTGGTGGCAACGTATTTCTCATTTGATGCCGCGTATTGGAATGTAGATCCTTTCATTTGGACAGGCTTTATGTATCTTGGCTTATTTCCAATGTATCTTGGATTCTTCTTTTGGTATGGTGGAATTGCTATAGGCGGAATTGCTAGGGTAAGCCAAGTGCAACTTATTCAACCTTTTTGCACCCTCATTGCAGCTAGTCTAATCTTGGGAGACCCCTTGACTTTGATGAATATGGTTTTCGCTTTTCTGGTGGTATCAACGGTAGTATTGAGCAAAAAAATGTTCGTTAAACGAAATGAATCAAACTACCAGCACTCTACTTAGTTAAGCTTCTTTAAGGCCTCGAGATATTTTTCTGGACTCAAGGGTTGTCCCTCTCTTTGCGCTTCCCACATGACCTGACCAAGACATTCCATCATGGCATGTTGCGCTTCGTGTTCTGATCCGAGTTTTTGAGTGAGTTTTTCGGCAACTACTTTAATGCCGGGCGGTTGATCGATTGAAATTTGCTCACTAATTGACAGATGCATAGATAGATGCAGGAAGGGATTAGTTTCTCCACGTTCTGGCGTGTAGTCTTGAGCAATAGCGCCCTCGGGATTCGCCAGAGTAGGGTGATATTCGGGGTGAAGAACCATCCAGTCACTCGCCAAGGTTTCCATGGGAGTCAGAATCTGATTGTCCATCCTCTTTTTCCAAGTATCACAAAAAAAACGACGTACCTCTTCACGAGTGGGGTTAAATATCGCCACGAACTTTTCCTTTGCCAGTTTTTTGCTTAAATTCACATAATGGTTCAACAATACATTGCTCGCAATCCGGATTTCGTGCTTTGCACGTGTAACGACCATGTAATATTAGCCAGTGGTGAGCATCTTGTAGGTATTCTTTTGGCACGCGCTTAAGTAATTGCTCTTCAACTTTAAGCACATCCTTGCCAGGTGCTAAGCCTGTGCGGTTCGATACTCGAAAAATATGAGTATCTACGGCCATGGTGGGATGCCCAAACGCGGTATTGAGAATGACATTTGCTGTTTTTCTGCCTACTCCAGGAAGAGCCTCAAGTTCTTCACGAGTTTGGGGTACTTCTCCGTTATGGCGATCAATCAATAATCGACAGGTCTCTTGGATATGTTTGCCTTTGGAATTAAATAGACCAATATGTTGAATATAGGGTCTCACACCCTCTTCTCCAAGATCTAAGAGTGCTTGAGGGGTATTGGCCACCTTAAAGAGTTCGCGAGTACCTTTGTTTACTGAAACATCTGTTGCTTGGGCGGAGAGTAAAACGGCAATGAGCAACTCAAACGGAGAGCTGTACTCCAATTCGGTTTCAGGGTGAGGATTGTTTGTCTTGAGCTGCTCAAAAAATG
>JALRHB010000052.1 GCA_023253245.1 Polynucleobacter sp.
AAACTAAAGCCTTCTTGGCCTCTTCATTAGAAATGCCCTCTTTTTGGGCGCGTGCATCTACTTGCTTTTGAACTAGCGGGGTGAGAACCCAGCCCGGGCAAATAGCATTACAGGTGATTCCTGTTTTGGCATTTTCCAAGGCAGTCACTTTGGTCAAACCTACAATGCCATGCTTTGCCGCAACATAAGCTGCTTTTTGTGTGGAGGCCACTAAACCATGAACAGAGGCGATATTAATAATACGACCCCAATTACGCTTTCTCATACCTGGAAGAGCATGGTGAGAGGTATAGAAAGCAGAACTCAAATTGATGGCGATAATCGATTCCCATTTGTCAGCTGGAAACTCTTCAATATTGGCGGTGTACTGAATACCCGCATTATTTATCAAGATATCTAAGTTGCCAAAACGTTTTTCAGTTTGCTTAATAAGATCTGCAATCTCAGCGGGCTTGCTCATATCGGCACCGTGATAATCAACCTCAACGCCACAGGCTTTTACAGATGCAATTGCTGCATCCTTCTCCCCGAAACCGTTCATCATGATATTGGCACCCTGTTTTGCCAATGCAATAGCCATCGCCAAACCAATGCCACTGGTTGAGCCGGTAACAAGCGCAGTTTTACCTTTTAAATGCGACATAGGAACAATCCTTTAAATAGCCAATAAATGACCTATAGGATACAACGGAAGCCCTCAAATTATGCCCAGCCAATGCCCTAATTGATGCCAAAAACTCTCAGGGACTAAGGTTAGGAGCCAAGTCATGGTGAGGTAACGTAAAAACTTGCCAACAGCCATGTACGCCAAACAAGGCCTCCAGGGAAGCCTCAACCATCCAGCAGCCAAACAGAGGGGATCTCCAAAGCCAGGGAGCCAAGAAAGCAATAGCATCTTTGGACCTCGCTCCTCTAACCAGCGCTGCATTCTGCTATTAGTCGGCCCCTTTAAAGACTCAAAACTATTCCTACTAAGCAAACCTAACCACCAATCGAACATGCCGCCCAAAGTATTGCCAACTGTCGCAAGCCCAATAGCAATCCAATAGTAGTGAGGGTTCAGGCTGATATAGCCAAACAACATGGGCTCTGAACCAACGGGCAATAGAGTGGCGGAAATAAACGCACTAATAAATACCGCTGGTAAGCCCACAGATGGCATACCAAATAAGTCAAAAAACTGACTCAACAGATGATCCATCAGGGGGACGCCCTACGATTGGCGGTACATAAAAATAACAACATATTGATAGTATGCCCCACACCCGAACAATAGGATAAGCTCCATCAGCCCTAGCCTATAGTTTCACCAAATTTTAAAATCTTGCTTAAACTAGAAGTCTTTAGTCGGCCAAAATTACTACCAACAGAGACAATATGAATCACCCCATCCCCAAGCCAGACCAGTATCAAGACATGCGCGAAGCACTGCGCGATCTTTGCAAAAGCTTTGACTCAGCCTACTGGCAAAAGATTGATCATGAGCGTGATTATCCAGAGGCCTTTGTGGATGCCATGGCGCAAGCTGGTTGGCTAGCTGCGTTAATCCCAGAAGAATATGGCGGCTCCGGTCTTGGCCTAGCAGAAGCGTCGGTCATCATGGAAGAGATCAATTTTTCCGGCGGAAATGCAGGCTCGTGTCATGGTCAGATGTATAACATGGGCACTCTATTGCGTCACGGCTCAGACGCACAAAAAAAACTCTATCTCCCCAAAATTGCTACTGGAGAGCTGCGCCTACAAAGCATGGCGGTCACCGAGCCAACAACTGGAACTGACACTACGAAGTTAAAAACAACTGCCGTAAAAAAAGGTGATAAGTATGTTGTTAACGGTCAAAAAGTCTGGATCTCACGCATTCAACATTCTGACCTGATGATATTGTTGGCACGCACGACTCCACTGGCAGAGGTTAAGAAAAAATCAGAAGGAATGTCGATATTTATCGTGAATCTTAAAGATGCTATTGGCAAAGGTATGGATATTCAGCCAATTGCTAATATGGTCAATCATGAGACCAATGAAGTTTTCTTTGATAACTTAGAGATCCCCGCTGAAAATTTAATTGGCGAAGAAGGGCAAGGTTTCAAATACATTCTAGATGGTCTTAATGCAGAACGCACCCTCATCGCTGCCGAGTGCATTGGAGATGCTTACTGGTTTGTAGACAAGGCTCGTCGTTACGCTAATGAGCGTGTTGTATTTGATCGCCCTATCGGCAAGAACCAAGGTATTCAATTTCCGATTGCTGATTCATATATCGAAACTGAAGCAGCTAATCTTATGCGCTTTAAAGCATGCGAACTCTTTGATGCCAAACAACCTTGTGGCGCAGAATCGAATATGGCTAAGTACTTAGCGGCTAAGGCCTCATGGGAGGCTGCTAACGTTTGCCTACAAACCCATGGTGGCTTTGGTTTTGCTAATGAATATGATGTAGAACGAAAGTTTCGAGAAACCCGCCTCTACCAAGTGGCACCCATCTCCACTAACTTAATCTACTCTTATGTAGCCGAGCATATTCTTGGTTTACCGCGCTCTTTCTAATGAAAATGAATACTCGTCCATTAGATGGAATCACGGTAGTATCGCTTGAGCATGCCATTGCCGCACCCTTCTGCACTCGGCAGCTCGCTGATCTAGGTGCCCGTGTTATCAAGGTAGAGCGTCCTGGTGCGGGTGATTTTGCGCGCGCTTACGATGAGCGCGTCAATGGCATGTCTTCACACTTTACTTGGGTCAATCGCTCAAAAGAAAGCCTTACTCTCGACCTAAAACAAGCGGACGCACTCAATGCGCTCAAGACCCTTCTAAAATCAGCAGATGTCTTAGTGCAAAATTTAGCTCCTGGGGCTGCTGCACGGATGGGCTTGACGGCAGAATTATTGCATCAAGAAAATCCCAAGCTCATTCTTTGTGATATCTCAGGCTATGGCAATGATGGGCCTTATCGCGACAAAAAGGCTTATGACCTATTAATCCAAAGTGAAGCTGGCTTTCTTTCGGTTACTGGTACCCCTGAGACACCGAGCAAAGCAGGAAACTCCATCGCAGATATTGCTGCTGGCATGTATGCATACACCAATATATTGGCCGCACTACTTCAAAGAGCCAAAACCGATAAAGGCTCCAGTATCGATGTATCAATGTTGGAATCATTGGGCGAGTGGATGAGCTACCCCCTCTACTATGCCTACGACGGTGCCGCCCCTCCCCCACGTAACGGCGCCTCCCACGCCACGATTTACCCTTATGGTCCTTTTAAAGCGGGCGATGGAGGCACGGTGATGCTAGGTTTGCAAAATGATCGGGAGTGGGTTTTATTCTGCGAAATTGTGCTCGACAATCCTTCCCTTGGAAAGGATGAGCGTTTTGATAAAAACTTTAAGCGCAATGAAAAACGTGCTGAACTACTGGCAATTATCGACGACTGCTTTTGCAAGCTGACAACCGAAGAAGTGATCACCAAACTAGATCGCGCGCAAATTGCTAATGCGCGCCTCAACAATATGCAAGGCCTTTGGAGTCACGAACAATTAAAAGCTAGAAACCGCTGGGTTGATGTCAACTCACCAGCAGGCCCGATTCCCGCGATGCTCCCCCCAGGCTTAAATGATAGTTATGAGTACCGGATGGACCCAATACCCACTGTAGGTCAACACACTGAGTCCATTCTTGCGGAAATTGGAATTACGCAAAGCGAGATTGAAAATATGCGCGCTAGTGGAGCTATTTAAAGCAATGGGGACGCCAAATGTGCAGCGTTCTCAAGGAGAACGCGCCAACGTGCTCTCTTACTCCAGTGCTTTGGGTTCACAATATCCGATTGTGCCAAGTAGGAATCAATCAACTTCTCAAGAGCGCTACAAAATAGCTCGTTGTAGACAATCAAGCTGATTTCAAAATTAAGCCTGAGGCTGCGCTGATCAAAATTAACAGACCCAAAAATAGCGATACGTTTATCAATCAACAAACTCTTGGTATGCAAAAGCCCACCATGAAACTCTGCGATATCAACGCCAGCATTCATGAGATCTGAATAGAAGCTTCGACTACTCCAAGCCACTAAAGTTGAGTCATTTAATTTTGGAACGATTAATGTGACCTTCACACCTCGACCAGCTGCTGCCATCAAGGCCTGAATCAAGCCATCATCGGGACCAAAGTAAGGTGTAGTAATAGTAAGCTCTTCACGTGCATCCATGATTGCTGAGAGCATCACTTGATACAACACATCATCACGATACACAGGGCCCGAAGAAAACTCCTGAGCCAGAACATTTCCTACAGCCGAATCTTCCTTTGGCACAATATCTTTGAAGTGGGTGATCCTTGGGTTATCCACACTCCAGTCAAAAGAGAAGGTCAATTCAAACTGAGAGGCTACAGGCCCCTCTATTCTGACCATAGCATCGACCCACTCACCCACCCCGGAGTCTTGTTTAAAGGTACGCGGATCAACCATATTCATACTTCCAGTCCAGACAATACGACTATCGATCACAAAGATTTTTCGATGAAGGCGTAAATCAGCACGCCTGAACTGAAAACGTCCAATTTGAATTGGTAAGGCCTCGGTCACCTGAATGCCAGCCTTTTTAAACCGACTAGGCCATGAAGATTTAAACCAATCCTTACTACCTAAAGAATCTAATAAAACTTTACACGCTACCCCGCGCTTGGCCGCAGCAATCAGAGCCTCTCCAACTTGATCAGCGTCACCCCCAAGAGCCCAAATATAAAACTCAAGATACAAGGTATGCTGCGCATGATTAATTTCACGAATGAAGCGCTGCAAGATATCGAGTGAGTTAGTAAATAACTCAATTTGATTGCCAGCAGTTACTGGCGAACCATTTTTAGATTCTGCTAAAAGACTTAGCGCCCTTCCCTCAGGGGGTAATTGTGCTCTATCCGCAAGGTGACGCTGTCGCATCGTTTCTGTGATGGCAGCATACTCCCGATCCATACGAATAATTTTTCGCGTCAACTTTCTGCCAACTGGGCGCTCACCAATCAAAATATATAAGCTAATCCCAATAAGTGGGAACAAGACCACAATCAAAAACCAGGCTAATACAACCCCTACCGGCCTTCTGACAGAAATCAATCGATAGCCAAATAGCAGCACAATAATGACGTGGAGGATGGGAACCCAAATGAAGGATTCCCCCAAAATAGAGCCCAGCAAAAAATTAATAATATTCATAGAATCTCAAGTTCAGCTGCAATACCAAGGTGGTCAGAGAGTTTTAGCCATTCATAAAGTATCTCTGCAGAATGAATTTTTAAACCTCGCACATAAATTCGATCCATAGGAAGGACTGGTTTAATACTTGGAAAGGTTTTAGCAGGTGCGCCGGTTAACTCCTCAAATACCTCTAAAAATCCAGCCGTCTTCATTGGAGCACTAGCGCGATTACGCCAATCATTAAAATCTCCCGCCACAATAGTCGGCCCAGCTTTTGTCAATGAATCAATGTACTGAATGATCTCAGTTAACTGACGCTCACGCCCCTTTTCAAACAGCGCAAGATGTACGCAAAAGCAGTGAATGGGAATCCCATCCAATTCTGCAACACTATGTAGCAAGCCCCGCCTCTCAAATCGGTAGGCAGATATGTCGTAATTTTGCCCCTTATGCAAGGGCCTTCTAGAAAGAATTGCATTACCGTGGTGGCCATCTGGGTACTCAACATTTTTGCCGTAATGCCAATCATGCCAGAAGTCTTCTGATAAAAAATGGGTTAACTCATTGCTTGGCCACTGCCCAAAGCGTCTTAGTCGACCCCGATGCTCCTGCTGCAACTCTTGTAAAAATAGCAGGTCAGGATGATGGAGGCGCATCCTCTTACGTAACTCGTAAATGGTCACATGACGCTGCAAAGGCGACAAACCTTTATGCATATTGATGGTCATAATCCGCAAGCGACCTGACATACTCTGCGTCATTAAAACTGACCTGCCGCTCTTAGACGTCGAACTCTGGCTAGATAAATTTCTCCCTCAACTAAATCCTGACATTGCATGCATTTATTACAAATTGAGGCCTGCTCACGCAAATCCTCAATCGATTCAATTGGATGAGAATCAAGGTACTCACGCAAATCGACATCGAGGACCTCATTACAGAGGCAAATGACTTCAGCCATGGGTCAAAATTAGAGAAATTATTTGCATTTGCTCCATTTTGCCATCCCCTTGCTAGAATCGAGCCCATGTTAATCACCTTTCAAGATGCCTTTGCATTACTAGCTCACTTAGATGCGGGGGTTATGGGCATTGTCCTAGTGTCCCTTCAAGTGAGCCTTACTGCCCTTTTTTTTGGCACACTCCTAGGCTTGCCGATTGGGGCACTCCTTGCCACTGAGGAATTTAGGGGAAAAAAGTCCATCACCATCACACTAAATACCCTTATGGGCGTTCCAACGGTAATTGTTGGTGTTGTTGTCTACCTACTCCTATCCAGAAGTGGGCCGCTAGGAGTCTGGGGCTGGCTCTTTACGATTAAAGGAATGGTCATCGCTCAAACACTACTCACGACCCCCTTAATAGCCGCTTTAAGTCGCCAAATTCTCGAGGATTCCTGGAGGGTCCATCGGGATTCTTTTAAGGCCTTGCGACTCCCTCGCCTCTCTTCGCTTAAATGGCTGATGTGGGATTGCCGTTTTTCTCTTACGATTGCCGTATTGGCTGGCTTAGCCAGAGCGATTTCTGAAGTTGGTGCAGTCATGATTGTTGGTGGCAATATTGAAAATTCTACCCGCACAATGACAACTGCAATAGCTCTAGAAACCAGTAAAGGCGATCTACCACTTGCCCTTGCTTTAGGAATCGTACTGCTGGGTATCGTCTTACTGGCTAATTTATTTACTTTTGTCGTTCGACAAATTGCAGAGCGTCGCTATGGATAGTAAGCAACACAACTTTTCCAAGTTCATCGAAATCAAGGATGTCATTGTCAAAAGCAATGATCGCACTATTCTTAATATTCCACATGCGATTATCCCTGCCGATCGCATTTGTGCTTGTATTGGCCCCAATGGTGCCGGAAAGACAACTTTATTAAAACTGCTAGATGGGCTAATTAAGCCTGATACTGGTAGCGTGACTCACTCTTTTGCAGCCAATCAATCCTCATTGGTCTTGCATCACACTCCTATGATTAAGGCCTCTACTAAAACGAATATAGCCATAGTAAGAGACATAGACCCATCGATATCTTCCCAAGATATTGGTGTGGTGATGGAGCAAATTGGACTTAGCAACCTAGCAGACATTCCAGCCCATAAGCTTTCTGCGGGAGAGCGACAAAAACTTTGTTTGGGGCGCGCTATTTTGCAAAAACCCCATTTAGTGTTACTTGATGAACCTACTGCTAACCTCGACCCAACCACCACGGATCAAGTAGAGCAAATCATAAGGCAGTTTAAGCTTCAAGGTTCTGAAGTGATCTTTACATCCCATCAACTAGCTCAAGTGCAACGGTTGGCTGAATATCTTCTTTTTATTGATCATGGCGAGATAAAAGAAAAAGGACCCGTAGGCCCTTTTTTTACCAACCCCCAGACACAAGCAGCTAAACGCTACTTACAACAAGAGTTGTTAGTCGACTAATTACTTCGCCGCGGGTGCTGCTGCCACAGGCGGTACAAATGGTGGAGGAGCAACACATGCACCAGGGGCTGGAGTGCCAGAAACCTTGTATTGGTCAGCAATTTTATTTTGCACCTGACATAGCTTGAAAGCCCCAACCTTCGCAGCATAGTCTGTTTTAGCTTTTTTGAGGTCAGCAGCAGCTTGCGCCTCTGGAGACAAAGGTGGGAAAAAAGCAAAGCTAGAGCTTGCTACCAAAGCGCCGATTGTGAAGGCAATGATTTTTTTCATGGCTTCGTCCTTATTTAACTTTGTTATACCAAATTTCATGATGCTCCTTAGCCCAAGTAGCATCAACATAACCTGTTTTCATTCCATCAATAGAGCCTTGCATACCAATGGTACCGATGTAGATATGACCCATAGCCATGGCTGTCATCAACAAGGCAGCAGAAGCATGAATAATATCGGCTAACTGCATGGTGCCACGCCAATACTCAATTCCAGGCACAGGAACGATCATATCCAACACCCATCCAGAAGCTGAAATGATGAGCCCCAAAAAGACCATACCGAACCAGAACCAAAATTTCTCGCCAAAATTAAAGAATCCCGATGGCACATGCTTACCCGACAGCAGACCGCCGAATGATTTGATCCAGGCTACATCATCAGCTTCGAACATATTCTTACGAACAAAGAGGAAGAAAAAAACGATGATGCTAAGAGTAAACAATGGTCCTACGAAGTTATGGATGTTCTTGCAAATGAATAGGAAGATCCCAAAGAGAGTGCCCCCCATCACTGGCAAAGCAAAAAACTTTCCATACAGAATTAGTAAGCCTGTAAATGCCAAAGCGACAAAGCTAAAGGCCATCGTCCAGTGGGTGTAACGCTCTAAATCTGTAAAGCGCTTAATCTTAGTTCCAGAGAGTGGCTCATGTAATTTGATAGGGCCACGCAAGGTATACATCGCCAAAACACCAAAGAAAGCAAAAGCTAGTAGCCAAGCCCCATATACGGTGATAACACCATTGCGTATTAAACGCCACTGTTGGCCAGACTTTTGAATCAATACACCACGCTCACTTACAGGTCCGTTTGTAAAGTTCGGGGTATCACTATTAACTTTTCGCCAGATTGGAGCGTTGTTTCCAGGCTGGTTATTTGCAGCTTGTATTTGCGCTTGAGCGCTATCCGAATCACGCCCAACTTCCATGATATTGGCTGATTCAACCTTAGGTAGCGCGGCAGCACCTGGCTGCTGCGCAAAACTAAGCCCACTCATTATTGAGAGTGAAATGCCCGCTGCTAACACCCAAAGGCGTATATCGCTGGTTGTAAATGATTTCATGCGAGTGTCCTCAAAC